>NZ_JAKRNR010000004.1:0-171257 GCF_022346685.1 Sphingomonas sp. ACRSK
CTCAACCTCACGCAGCTTCCCGATAATCTCCTCGGGCTTGTGCTTCTTCGAAGGCATTCGTCGTCCCTTCCTTGATCCAGACTGTCATAGTCGATGGACCACTCAGAAGGGGGCAGCTCAGTCGGCGGCGCGTCGACGGCGGCATAAAAGCCCTGGCGCGGGACGTTCACGGTGAATTTGCGCCCGTCATAGTAGAACTGGCGGTACTGACGATCGGAGCGCAATTCGATGAAGAACGCGTTGGGACGCTGCACGCGATAGGTGTTCTCGAGGCCGAGGCTCACCTTGAGATCGGTGTTCTCCATGTTGGTCTCGATCGTCGCCTTGCTGCGCAATTCGAACGAGTTGAGGGTCTTCAGATAATTCCCCATCGATCGAAGCGCCTGGATCGCCACGGGATCGACGGTGGTGGCGGCCGTCCCGGCCACACCTGCTTGCGGCGCGCTCTGGGCATATGCCGGCGAACCGATCAGAACGGCTGCGGCCAAGCCCAGCTTCCATCGCACTTGTCGATACATCGTGCATCTCCATCGCTTGTTGACCTTGAAAGAATTGTCCCGGGGCCGTGGCTCTCCAATCAGGGGAAACCCGCTGAACCTTTCGGGACTTGGCCGGGCGACGCCGCTAGGACGCGGCGGGGCAAGTCCCGGCCGGGGGCGGGGGCGCGCGCGTTGCCTCGGCCTGGGCGGCGAGGATGTCGCGGCGGAAGCCGGGGTCGCCGTGGAGTCGCGCCACCGTGGCGGCTGCGATCGTCCGTCCTGCCTCCACGTCGCTTTCCCAGTGCGCGTTGCAGACCAGACGGCTCTCGCCGAAGTCGCGACCGCGCGCGAGGATGGCGTCGGCCTGATGTGGCATGATCTCGGTGAAGATCAGCGCCCAGCCCCAGCCGATCGCGCTGTGTCCCGAAGGGTAGGAGCCGTCGGTACGCAGCGCCGCCTCATCCTTGGGGAAGCACGTCGCGCCCGCATGGGCGACGAACGGCCGCGTCCGGCGGTAGTGGTTCTTGGCCTTGTAGGTCGACAGGCCGATGTCGATCATCGACTTCTGGAGCAGCCGGTAGAGTACCGGGGTCCGCTTCGGATCGGGCGCGAACCCCGCCGCGCAGTCGAAGGTCTGTGTCAGATGCCCGAAGGTCAGGTCCGCGTCCTGCGCCGCCTGCGTCCAGCGGCTGCTTCCCGGCGGCAGGGACATGGCCTTGCTGACCGCCTCGTCCAGGGCAAAGCCGGCGGAGTTCGGGGGCGGCGGGGGCGGCAGCAGCGCCAGGCTGTCGGGAAGCTCCGAGGGCGCAAGATAGCCCTGCGGCGTGGCATGGGCGCCCTGCAGCGACGGCGGTATCGACGGCGGCGCGTCCTGTGAGACGGCGCCGCTCGACAAGAGAAGCAACGTGCCGGCGAGAACGGCGGCACGCGCCGCCCGACGCACGACGGTTCGGTGGAAAGGCGCCATCGCAACCTCCGCTTTTCAGTTCGAGATGCCGCCCGTTCGCGGTGGGCGGTGAGCCGGGTGCGGGCTCCGCCGGAGAGGGAGCGGAGCCCGCGTGAGGATGCGCCGCGTCAGCTGGAGCCGGCGTTCGCGTCGGCCATCTTTGCGATCGCATCGTCAATCGTGAAGCTGTTCGGCCGCTGCACGGGCGGAAACTGGTGGAAGGTTTCCGCGAACTTCTTCGCCGCGAGCTGTGCGATGAAGATGAAGTAGTCGTTGTACAGGAACCAATGGTAATAGGTGTTCGACGTAATGTCGGCATATTCGTACGGATCGGTGCGCAGGTTGAAGACCTTCGGGAGCCGTAGTCGGACGAAGGGTTCGGCCCACACCCGCATCGTGCCGGCGACACGCTGCTCCATGAACACGATCTTCCAATTGTCGTAGCGCATCGCCAGGATGTCGCCGTCGTCGCTGATGTAGAAGAAGAACTGGCGGGGACTCTTCTCCTCCTGCCCGGTGATGTAGCCGAGCAGGCTCATGCCATCGATGTGGTTCTTGTAGGTGCGCCCGATCGCGTCATAGCCGCTCTTCAGCTTGTCGACGATGTCCGGGGCGCCGGCCATCTCGAGAAACGTCGGAAGCCAGTCGTGATGCTGGACGATGCCGTTGGCGATCGATCCGGGCGCGATCTTTCCAGGCCACCGAACGAGCAAGGGCACGCGGAAGGCGCCTTCCCAGTTGGTGTTCTTTTCGCTGCGGAACGGCGTCATGCCGCCGTCCGGCCAGGTGTTGCGATGCGGGCCGTTGTCGGTCGAATATTGCACGAACGTGTCGTCGGCGATGCCGAGCTCGTCGAGGAAGGCGAGCACCTCGCCGATCAGCTTGTCGTGATCGACCATGGTGTCGTGGTAGTCGGATTGCCAGCGGCCCGCCTGTCCCTTGCTCTCGGGTTTGGGGTGGGTGAACAGGTGCATGTGGGTGGTGTTGAGCCACAGGAAGAACGGCTGGTCGTCGTTGGCGGCCCGCTTCATGAAATTCTTGGCAGCCGCGGCGAACTCGTCGTCGACGGTTTCCATCCGCTTCTTGGTCAGCGGGCCGGTGTCCTCGATCCGTTGCTTGCCGACGCGGCCCCAGCGCTCGTGCTCGGTGGCATCGTCGGTATCGGTGGCCCAGCTGTGGATCACGCCGCGCGGGGCGAACGCTTCGTGGAAGCGCGGATCCTTCGGATAATCCGTCATCTCCGGCTCTTCCTCGGCGTTGAGGTGGTAGAGGTTGCCGAAGAACTCGTCGAAGCCATGGTTCGTGGGCAGCATGTGGTTGAGGTCGCCCAGGTGGTTCTTGCCGAACTGGCCGGTGGCATAGCCCTGCTCCTTGAGGAGCGCGGCGATGGTCACCGTCTTTTCGTTCATGCCGATCGGCGCGGCGGGAATGCCGACCTTGGAGAGGCCGGTGCGCAGCACGCTCTGCCCGGTGATGAAGGACGAGCGCCCGGCCGTGCAGCTCTGCTCGCCATAGCTGTCCGTGAACATCATGCCCTCTCGGGCAAGCCGGTCGATGTTGGGCGTCTGATAGCCCATCAGCCCGTGACTGTAGCAGCTCAGATTGCTGATGCCGATGTCGTCGCCCCAGATCACAAGGATGTTTGGTTTGCCTTTGGGCATGATCGGACTCCTTCTTGCCGTTGCGCCGGAAGGGTGCCGAGTCCCGCGACCGGCTGGCATCAGGGCTTTCCCGCGGACCAGCATCGGTCGAGTCCCGGGGCGGCGGCCTGCGCGCGACAGGCGGTGCGCGCAGCCGTGCAGCGGCCCGCCGCGAAGCCGCAGGGAGTCGGCCTTGAACTGTTGTCGAGAGGGAGCGACGCGTTCTGCGCCGACACGCCGAGATCGGCGATTCGAGGAAGTCAGCGGCGAAGGGCCGAAACCGTCATTCGGGGAACAGGAAGGTGAGGGTCAACCGCAGTCCCCAGTCGGGCCCGCCGCTCGGCCGCTCGGCATAATATTTGCCGCTCATCGAAATCTGCATGGGCTGCCGGCCGATGCGGACCAGCTGGCCCAGCGTGATGTCGATCGGCACGGTCCACTGCTTCTGCTTCCAGTTGTAGCTCGCTTCGGTATTGGCACCGATGCTCATGCCGTTGTGGAACGTCTGTGTCACAAACGGCTGCAGCAAGGTTGCGCTGACGCCCGGCCGGTCATCCTTGCCCGCATAGGACCAGAGATGGTTGGCGAGCATGCCGAGCGTAGTCCCCTTGGGCGTCTGTTTGACCACAAGGGCGGTCGGGCCTGCCGACCACTTCCCGCTGCCGAATTCCTTGTTCCCGATCGGCCACACGACAGCCGGTCCGGCGGCGATCGTGATGCCGTTGATCTGGGGCTTGAAGAAAAAGCTCTGCGTGATGTCGCCGAAGCCGTTCGTGCCGCGCCCGTCCGAGACGGTTCGTTCCTGCGCGATGAACGGCAGGATCGTGCGCGTGATCAGGCTCAGTTCGGAGTTCAACCGGACGGGGATGACCGGCTGGATGTTGAGCGTATAGCGGTTCGCGTCGGCGGGGCCGAAGCAGCAATCGAGATTGCTCTGCAACGGCACGCTGATCAGTTCCGCCACCGGGTTCGCAACCTGTTGCGCCAGATTGGCATCACTCCCCGGCGTGCCGACACCCTGCGCTGCCGCTGCCGCTGCCGGTGCCGGTGCCGGTGCCGGTGCCGCTACCGGCGCACCCTGCTCCATGGGCGGATCCTCGGGATCGGCGGACGTCGGGTCCGCCATGAGGAGTACGGCACCGATTGCGCTGAAAAGGGTCATGGCGGCCTCCCTGGCTGATAGGCCATCGTCGCCACGGACCCGCAGGCCAGCCATCGGGATCAACCCGCTGGCAGAGCAGGGCACAAGCCGGAGCGATCGTCCTCAAGCCGGGGTTCTGGCGCTCGCGCCGCTCGGGAGTTGTCCCGATGGGCTTGCCGCGGCCGCTCGGCGATTCTTGCCCCCGACAGCAATGGGGAAAGCGATGGCCGAAGATACTCATCTCCAGCGCCCGGCGCCCATGGCCCTGCCGCCGCTACCGCCCGTTCCGGACACCACGGGCCAGGAAAACGGTGCGGCATCGGTCGAGCTTGCCCGCTTCCGCAGCGAGCTTTCCGAACTCCGCAGCCGCATGTCGGAACACCGCACGGACCTTTCGGAGTTCCGGACCAGCCTTTCCCAGCACCGTACCGATCTTTCGGAGCACCGTACCGATCTGTCCGGCGAACGTACCGAGATGTCGATGCGCCGGACCGGCATGTCGATCCAGCGCACCAGGATGAGCGCGGATCGGACGCTGATGTCGGTGCAGCGGACGTCGCTTTCGCTGATCGGCTTCGGTTTCACGCTGTACCAGACGTTCGACAAACTGCACGACATGGGCACGATCCGCAGTTCGGCAGCGCCCCGGAATTTCGGCGCAGCCTTGATCGTCCTCGGCATCCTGCTGCTGGTGGGCGGCATTTCCCGGCACCTGCAGTTCGCCTTCCAGTTGCGCCACGTCCGGGCGGAACTGAAGGAGGCAGGACTCGTGCACGGGGAGATGGACTATCCGGTCTCCCTCACGCTCATCACCAGCATCCTGCTGCTCGCGATCGGCGTTCTCGCGATCACGGGCATCGTGTTCCACATCGAGGTATTCGGCGCATGACCGAGACGCGTTTCGAAGCAGATGGTCGCGGCAGCTCCCACCCGGACATGGTCTGGATCGGCGGGGGTGCGTTCACCATGGGTTCGGACCATCATTATCCCGAGGAGCGCCCCAGCCGGCGCGCGTCGGTGAGCGGCTTCTGGATCGACCGTGCGCCGGTGACGAACCGGCAGTTCGCCGCCTTCGTCGCTGCGACGGGACATCGCACGATGGCCGAAACGCCGCCGGATGCGGCCGACTACCCCGGCGCGCTTCCCGAGATGCTGGTGGCTGCGTCGCTCGTGTTCGCACCGCCTGCGGGCGCGATCGATCCGCGCGGTCCTTCGTCGCAATGGTGGAGCTTCGTTCCCGGCGCGGATTGGCGGCACCCGACGGGCCCCGACAGCACGATCGAGGGGTCGGAGGACCATCCGGTGGTTCACGTCGCGCTTGCGGATGTGGAGGCCTATGCCGCCTGGGCGGGATTGTCCCTGCCGAACGAAGTCGAGTGGGAGTATGCCGCGCGCGGCGGCCTCGAAGGCGCCGAGTTCGCCTGGGGCGATGCGCTGCTGGTGGATGGCGCCCACGTGGCCAACACCTGGCAGGGCGAGTTCCCGCACCGCAACCTCGCGCTGGACGGATGGGAGCGTACCTCGCCGGTGGGCAGCTTCCCGGCCAACGGCTATGGCCTGGTGGATATGATCGGCAATGTCTGGGAGTGGACAGCCGACTGGTGGAGCACGCCGGGCGCCATGCGCGGGAGTTGCTGCGGCGCGTCCTTGCAAGACAAGGTCAAGGCCAGCGCCGATCCGGCCGATGCCGCCCGGATCGCCCGCAAGGTGCTGAAGGGTGGATCGCACCTGTGTGCGCCCAACTATTGCCGCCGCTACCGGCCGGCAGCGCGCCATGCGCATCCGATCGACACGTCCACGTCGCATGTCGGCTTTCGCTGCGTGCGGCGCCCCTGACGCGGGCGCCGCTCACTCCTTTGCGGGCATCTTCATGTGCAACGGCAGGCTGAGGCTCAGCATGAAGTTCGTGCCTTCGACGCGGTTCTTGGCATCGAACTCCTGCAGGACCTGCAGCCGGATCGTCGCGGGGCTGCGTCCGAGCACGGTGTCATACGCCAGCGTCCCACCCGCTGCGAGCACGCGTCCTCGGTAGGCGCCCAGCTTCGCGCCCGCGCCGGTGTCATCGCTCACCTGCTGGAAGTAATAGCCCTGGGCGCCCAGCGAGAACTTCGAGGAGAGCTTCTTCTCCGCGGCCAGCTCCGCGTGGAAGTCGTTGCCCGAATTATAGTCGGTGTCTTCGTTGTGACCGTTGAAGGTGAAGCCGACCTTGCCGCTGATGTCCCAGCCGGTCTTCGGGTCGAGCCACGTCGCGGCGACGGAGACGTCCCCGGCCCAGCGGTGGAAGGCGATGTTGGCAAGCCTGCCGACCCGATAATGCCCCACCGGGACGTTGAGCATGCCGCTGACGGCGTAATGCATGTTGCCGCTTTTCCAGCCCATCATCGCCGTGGCGATCGGGTCTCCGACCATCAGTGCGGAATCATGGGTGCGGACGCCGAGCTGGCGCCCGCGGGGTCCGGTGAGCACGGCAGAGGCATCGATCATCGGTGCGCCGACCGGCAGCGTGCCGCCGACCGTCAGGGTGCCGCCGAGCACGTTCGTGCTCGGGACCCAGAGCAGCGTCGTGAAGTTGGCGGCCACCGTCGAATCGACGTCCGCCACGACGTTGCCACCGATGGTGAGGTCGCGGCTCGCATGCGAGCTGGCGTCATAGACCATGACGATGTTGTCCAGGTACACGCCCGGCAGCGGCGGGGAGACCGCCGCGCCTGGCCCGCCCGACCCCAGCAGATAGAGACTTGCGCCGTTTTCGTCGGCCATCGCGGGCACTGCTCCCAGCGGGAGCACCGCGGCCGCGATCAGGAAGAGGCAGCTATTCTGGTGCAAAGGATCACGCGGCATGACACTCACCCCTGTTGCGGACCCTTAGTCGGTATCGACCTTCCTGAGCCGCCAGCATCGGGGCATCCCCGAGACGGGGCGGGGGGAACTCCCCCCGGTCCGCCTCCGGATCGTTCTCGGGAGCGCGTTTGCGCATGGGTCCGGGGAATCGCCGATCGCAAGACCCGGCCATCGCGCCGCATTCTCCGGCCCGTGGAGGAGGCGGCGCGGTGTCCTTGGATCGGGTGGGTGGCGGGCAGCGGGTGCGTTCCGGTCCCGGCGCGACGTTCCGCCTGAGCCCCGACATAGGCCGGATGGTGCGGCTGGGATTGCTGCTTTCGTGTTTGCCGCTGGCGTGGACCGGCGCGCCTGCCGCGCATGCGCAGGAGGCCGAAACCACCGCTCCCGAGCCGGCACCGCACCATCCGCTTTCCCTGACCGGATCGATGCGCGTGCGCTACGAAGCATTGGGTGGCCAGGCCCATGCCGGGCTTCCGGACACGGACTCGCTGCTCAGCATCCGGACCACGGTGCTGCTCGCCTATGCCCAGGACCGGCTGCGCGCCGGCGTCGAACTCCAGGACAGTCGCGGCTATTTCGGGAAACGGGGCGGCGAAGTGAGCGCGAACGACGTGAACGCGTTCGAATGGATCCAGGCCTATGCCGGGCTGACGGTGGGCAGCGAAGGCCTCGTCCGGGTCGGCCGGGTCAAATTCGACGTCGGATCTCGGCGGCTCGTCGCGGCGCATGATTACCGGAACACGGCAAGTGCCTTCACCGGCCTGGTCGCGACTCTTCCGGCAAGTGGCGGCACGGCCACGCTGTTCTACACGCTGCCGCAACAGCACCGCCCCGACGACCAGGATGCGGTGCTCGCCAACCGGGTGCAATGGGATCATGAGGGGTTCGACCTGCAGTTCTGGGGCACGCACCTGGCCGGGGTTCCGATCGGCTCGGGCACGCTGGACATCGGCTATTTCGGGCTGAACGAGCGGGACACGCCGGACAGGCCGACCCGCAATCGCAAGCTGCACAGCCTGGACCTGCGGCTGGCCGATGCGCCGGGGCGGGACGGGGCGGATTTCGAACTGGAGGCAGTGTACCAGTTCGGCTCGATCCGCGCCGACACGACCGCTGATGCCGCCGAGTTGCCGGTCTCCGCCTGGTTCGTGCACGCGGCCGCCGGCTATCGATTCCCCGGCGCCCCTCATGCACGGCTCTCCCTGGCCTATGATCAGGCGAGCGGCGACGGATCGGGCGGGCGCTACGGCCGGTTCGACACGCTGTTCGGGGCCCGGCGGTCGGACCTCGGGCCGGGCGCGATCTATGGTGCGGTCGGGCGGGCGAACATTTTGACGCCGTCGCTCCGCCTGGAGTTGACGCCGAACCAGCGCCTCGACGGCTTCCTCGCCTATCGGGTGATGTGGCTCGATTCCCGCACGGACAGCTTTTCCACCACGGGCGTGCGCGACGCCTCCGGCGGATCGGGGCGCTTCGCCGGGCACCAGGTGGAGGGGCGGGTCCGCTGGTGGCTGCTGCCTCACCGGGCGCAGCTCGAGCTGAATGCGGCCTGGCTAAAGAAAGGGCGCTTCCTCAAGGAAGCGCCCAATGCTCCGTCGACGGGGGATACGCTCTATGGCGCGGTGTCGCTGTCGATCCCCTTCGGCAGCGCCGTTCAGAAGCGGTAGCCGAGGCCGACGACGATCTGGTTGCGGTCGACATCGAGGTCGTAGCCCCGGACGTCCCCATAATGCGAATAGCGATACTCGCCCTTGGCATAGAAGCCTTGCGAGAAGCGGTACTCCAGGCCCAGGCCTGCCCGGAAGCCGTCGCTGTCCGCCGCATCGTCGATGGTGTTCTGGCCGGGAACGCTCGGGATGTAGGTGCTCTCGATGCGCAGGTTGGTGTAGCCTGCCTTCACATAGCCGAGGAACTGCGGGGTAAAGGCGTAGCCGAGCCGTGCGCCGATATAGATGTCGCGATCCGCTTCCACGCGAAAGAGATCGGACGGAGTCATGTAGCTCCTGACCGTCGACGAGGTGCCGGCGCCGGTGAGTTCCAGTTCGGCACCGACGACGATGTTCTGCATCTGGTAGTCGTACCCGATCGCACCGCCGAACACGAAGTCGTCCTCGGAATCGGATTCGCCGTGCCCGGCGCTAAAATTGTCCCAGCCCGCGATCGCCTCGACCCTGGGGCCCGTGAAACTCCCGTCCTCTTGGGCAGACGCCGGAGCGGCAAACCCGGCCGCGACGAGAAAGATGGTCGCCGTACTCAGAACACGCATCGAACTTCCCTTTCTGCTTGCCGCGTCTAGGTTGCGCATGCGCAGGGGCATCAACATCGGCCAAAACCCGCAAAGCGGACGCGATCACGCCCTATTCCCGTCCCGGCGCAGCGCCGCGCCCGTGGGAGGGGGATCGATGCCGGCGTCGAGAGACGCTAATCCAGGCACATGAGCAGGACCGAGTCAGCCTCGACCGCCGATCCCTCGACGCAGCCGGCGGAGGGCGTGGCTGCATCGCTGGGCGTGGACCCGGAGGCGGGCCTGTCGACCGAGGAAGCGGCCCGGAGGCTGGCGGAACATGGTCCCAACGCGCTTCGAACAACCGCCGGCCCGTCGCTCTGGCGCCGGATCGCCGCGCAGTTCCGGGATCCGCTCGTCTATCTGCTGCTCGGCGCCAGCGCGGTGGCGTTCCTCGCCTGGTTGATCGAGCATGAGGGCGGTTGGCCCGTCGACACCATCGTCATCCTGGCGGTGCTGCTGGTCAATGCGGCGCTCGGCTTTGCCCAGGAGAACAAGGCCGCGGATGCGGTCGCCGCCCTGGGGCGGATGACGCAAGTGACGTCGTCGGTGCTGCGGGCGGGCGAGCGCCGTCGGATCCCGAGCGTCGAACTGGTTCCCGGCGACGTCCTGCTGCTGGAGGAAGGCGATTCGGTCGGCGCGGACGCGCGCCTGATCGCCGCTGCGGCGCTTCGCGTTCAGGAAGCGTCGCTGACGGGGGAAAGCGAGCCGGTCTCGAAAAGCCCGGACCCGCTCGCCGCGGCCGCGCCGCTCGCGGATCGCACGTCGATGGTCTTCAAGGGCACCGCCGTGGCGCAGGGAACGGGGCGGGCCGTCGTCACCGCCACGGGAATGGACACGCAGATGGGGGCAATCGCCACTCTGCTCGACGCGACCGAGGAGAGCACGACGCCCCTGGAGCAGGAGGTCGCCCGCATCGGCCGCATGCTCGGCCTCGCCGTGGTCGTCATCGCCTTGATCGTGATCGCGTCGGTATTCGCCGTGTCCGACGTCGCCACCTTCAGCGGCGTGGTCGCGGTGCTGCTCCTCGGCGTTTCCCTCGCGGTCGCGGCGGTGCCCGAAGGGCTGCCGGCGATCCTCTCGCTTGTGCTGGCGCTGGGGGTCCAGCGCATGGCAGCGCGCAAGGCGGTGGTGAAGCGGCTGTCGTCGGTGGAGACGCTGGGCGCCGCCACGGTCATCTGCTCCGACAAGACTGGGACGCTCACCCGTTCGCAGATGACGATCCAGCGGATCGCGACCGCCTCCGGCGACAGCCGCGTGGCAGGCGTCGGCTATGTCCCGGAGGGCGCCATCACGGCCCCGGGCGAAGCCGCGATCGCAGGCGCGTTGAAGGCGGAGCTTGTCGTGGTGCTGAGCGGCGGCAGCCTGGCGAGCAACGCCGGCCTGCATCAGACGCCGGACGGCCTGTGGGAGATCGAGGGCGATCCGACCGAAGCCGCCTTCCTGGTCGCGGAGAAGAAGCTGGGCGCGGACCGGCGGCGCCAGACGCGTTTCGAGCGGGTCGCCGAGCTTCCCTTCACGTCCGAACGCAAGATGATGTCCACGATCGCCCGCGACATGGAGCATGGCGGCGAACTGGTGCTCGTCGCCAAGGGGGCGCCCGATGTGTTGATGCAGCGCTGCACCCGCGTGCGCGTCGGCATGGAGGTGCTTCCGTTCGACGAAGGCCATCGCGCGCGCGCCGCGGGCGAGGTCGAGCGGCTCTCCGGCGAGGCGCTGCGCACGCTGGCGGTGGCCTATCGTCCGCTGGCGGAGGGGGAGGAACGGTCCCTCGACCCGGCGCTGGAACGCGATCTCATCTTCGTCGGGACCGTCGGCATCATCGATCCGCCGCGCGAAGAGGCGGCGGTCGCGATCGCCGAGGCGCACCGCGCCGGCATCCGGGTGATGATGATCACCGGCGACCATCCCCGGACCGCCGCTCGCATCGCCGCACTGCTGGGTATCGCGCCGGCGGATGCTCCCGTGCTGACGGGCACCGATCTGGAGGCGTTGGACGAGGCCGGTCTCGCCAAGGCCGTGCGCGAGACCTCGGTCTATGCCCGTGTCGCCCCGGTCCACAAGCTGCGGATCGTGGACGCGCTCCAGGCGAACGGGGAAGTCGTGGCGATGACCGGCGACGGGGTGAACGATGCGCCCGCGCTCAAGTCCGCCGACATCGGCATCGCGATGGGCGTTACCGGTACCGAAGTGACCAAGGAAGCGGCCAAGATGATCCTGGCCGACGACAATTTCGCAACGATCGTCGTCGCCGTGCGCGAGGGGCGCGCGATCTTCGACAACATCCGCAAGTTCCTGCGGTACCTCCTGTCCTCGAACATGGGCGAGGTGCTTACCGTCTTCCTGGGCGTGATCGGGGCGGGGGTCATCGGATTGAACGCGGGCGGCGACGGCAAGACACTGGTCGCGCCGCTGCTTGCGACGCAGATCCTGTGGATCAACCTCATCACCGATTCAGGTCCCGCCCTGGCGATGGGGGTCGATCCGGAGACGGAGAACGTGATGACCCGTCCGCCGCGGCGGTCCGGAGAACCCGCGATCGACGCCGCCATGTGGCGCGGTGTCCTGGAAATGGGCCTGGTGATGGCGATCGCCACGCTCCTCACCATCGACCTGTTCCTGCCCGGCGGGCTGTTCGAGGGAAGCCATGCGCTCGAGTATGCGCGAACGGCGGGATTCACGGTCCTGGTCTTCGCCCAGTTGTTCAACTGCTTCAGCGCCCGCTCGGAAACAGCCAGCGCCTTTCGCCACCTGTTCGCCAATCACTGGCTGTGGGGTGCCGTGATCCTCTCGGCGTTGCTGCAGGTCGCGGTCGTCCATCTGCCCCTTCTCAACACTGCGTTCGGCACCACCCCGCTCACCGGTGCCGACTGGCTGCTGTGCCTGGGCATGGGAAGCGCGGTGCTTTGGTTCGCCGAGGCGCGCAAATGGCTGCTTCGGCGGATGGGGGCCGTTCCGGCGAGCGCCTGATCCGGCTGTATTCCGGACATCTATCGGTATCCTGCCGAATGTCTGACAAATATTTCGTATGATTAAAGCTGCGAAGCAAAGTTCAAGAAAACTGCTCCCATTGGTCTTGAAAGCGCTTGTGAAAGCCGAAGAACTGGCGTTACGATAGCGGTCACATAGCCGGCGTACGACCGGGAAAGCATACGCGGTCAGCGACCGCGACTAGGGAGGGGATGATGATGAAGGCCAAGGGTCTTGCGTCGGCGCTCGCGCGCTCGGCTTCCGGCATGGCGCTCGCCACGTGTCTGACGGTCTCGGGGGCTGCCTTTGCGCAGACGCAAAGCGGCGCGGAAGCGACCAATGCGCAGCCGACCACGGCTCCGGGCACGACGGCAGATCCGGCGGGCGACGCCGGCCAGCTGACGTCGCCGCAGGCGGCGCCCACGTCGGAGGCCGCGTCGGCCGATCAGGACGCGACCGGCAGCGACATCGTTGTGACCGGCATCCGCGCCAGCCTTGAGCGCTCCATCGCCATCAAGCGCAACTCGACCGGCATCGTCGATGCGATCTCGGCCGAGGACATCGGCAAGTTCCCGGACACCAACCTCGCCGAGTCGCTCCAGCGCATCACCGGCGTGTCGATCAACCGCACCAACGGCGAAGGCTCTCAGGTCACGGTGCGCGGCTTCGGGCCGAGCTACAATCTGGTGACCCTGAACGGGCGCCAGCTCGCCACTGCCAACGTGCAGGTGGTCGGCGGCGACCAGAATTCGGACAGCGCGCAAGGATCGAGCCGCTCGTTCGACTTCTCCAACCTCGCCTCAGAAGGCGTGCGAACGCTGGAGGTCTACAAGACCGGCCGCGCCTCGATCCCGACCGGCGGCATCGGCGCGACCATCAACATCGTCACCCGCCGGCCTCTCGACGGCGAGGGCGGTCTTACCGGCAGCATCGGCGCCAAGGCGCTCTACGACACCAGCACCCACGGCTGCCTGGATTGCGGGTCCAAGGTGACACCCGAACTGTCCGGCGTCGTCAGCTGGGCCGATCCGACCAACCGCTTCGGCGTGTCGCTGTTCGGCAGCTATCAGAAGCGCAACTTCACCTCGATCAGCGCGACGTCCAACGACTGGAACATCATCCCGTACAGCACCTTCCTGAGCGGCGGGTTCGTCAAGGCGGACGGCAGCACGGAGATCACCGGCGCACCTTCCGATCCGGACCAGTTGGTGGGCGTCCCGAACGACAGCCGCTACCATTATGCCGAGGGCAGCCGCGAGCGCATCAACGGCCAGGCGGTGTTCCAGTTCAGGCCGGTCGAGACGCTGACGCTGACCGCGGACGCGCTGTTCGCGCAGAACACCCAGGAGGAAGTCCGGTCCGACCTGTCGAACTGGTTCAGCCGGCCGTTCGATGAGGTGCAGTTCGACGGCAACCCGACCGTTGCGACCGCCACCTACCTCCACGAGACCATCAACGGCGCCAAGGACGTGGGCTTCGAGGCGCAGAATCGCGGCCAGAAGAGCCGGATCCAGGATTATGGCCTGAACGGCAAGTGGGACATCGCCGACAACTTCTCGCTCAACCTCGACGGCCATTACAGCAAGGCATGGAGCCGCCCGAACAATCCCAACGGCAACAGCTCGACCCTGGTGGGCATCGGCGCCAACGTCGTGACGGAGCATTCGGTCGACTATAGCGGCGACATCCCCAAGCAGGACGTCACCCTGAACGGCCCGCTCACCCTCGCCGAGGTCGGGTCGCAGATGGGGCGCACCTATGCGTCGTCCCAGTCCCAGACGGTGAAGGAGGTGCGTGCCGACTTCGGCTGGGACCTGGGTGAAGGCAGCCGCGTCGACTTCGGCGGCAACTATCGCGATACGCGCATGCGGCAGACCCGCGTGGCCACCCAGCAGACGCTCGGCGACTGGGGCATCACCAGCCCCGGCGATATCGAGCGGCTGGCGCCGGGCGCACTCCAGACCTTCTGCCTGGTCTGCAAGTTCAACGCCTTCGATCCGGGCAACGATCCCGACTCGCAGACGGCCTTCCGCGGCGATGCGGCCAACATCTATTCGATCCTCTCGCCCTACTACGCCGGGCAGGGCAATGCGATCGGCACGACCAGCAACGAGGACAATCGCGTCCGCGAGAAGATCTGGTCGCTCTATGCGCAGGTCACCTGGAAGGGCGACATCGGCAACAGCCCGGCGACGCTGGTCGGCGGTCTGCGCTATGAACACACCGATTCGGAATCGACCTCGCTGGTCGCGGTGCCGGCGGCGATCAACTGGGTGTCGGACAACGACTTCACCGTCGTGATCTCGAACGAGAACAGCTTCCTGACGGACGGCGGCTCCTACGACAATTTCCTGCCCTCGATCGACTTCCAGGTCGAGCTGCGTCCCGACGTGATCGGCCGCGTGTCGTACAGCAAGACGATCGCCCGGCCGGAATATGGCAGCCTGTTCACCTCCACCAGCGTCGGCGGACCGCCGCGCCCGATCGCCAACGGCGGCGTCGCGACGGGCTCCACCGGCAACGCCCGGCTGATCCCGCTCGAATCCGACAATTTCGATGCGTCGATCGAATGGTATTACAAGCCGGACAGCTATATTTCGCTGGGCGTCTTCGACAAGCGCGTGCGCAACTTCATCGGCAACGGGCAGTTCACCTCGGAACTGTTCGGCCTGCGTGACCCGAGCTCGGGCGCCGAAGGCACCCGGTCCGGCCAGGCACGCGCAGCACTGCAGTCACTGGGCGCCGACCAGAGCGACGTGAACCTGTTCGCGCTGACGGCGCTGATCGACCAGACCGGCTCGGTCGCCGCTGCCACGGCCGCGTTCCAGGCGAACTACAACACCACGACCGGCTCGCTGAACGACGACTTCGTCAAGCAGATCAACAGCGCGCGCGACGTCGTGGCGAACGGCACCGACGTGCTCTACCAGTTCCAGGTGACCCAGCCGGTCAACAACCGCGATGCGGAGATCTATGGCCTCGAGATCGCGGGGCAGCATTTCTTCGGATCGACCGGCTTCGGCATCGGCGCCGCCTATACGCTGGTGCGTGGCGACGTCGGGTTCAACATCGGTGCCAGCCCGTCGCAGGACCAGTTCGCATTGCTCGGCCTGTCCGACACGTTCAATGCGACGCTGATCTACGACAAGAACGGCCTGTCGGCTCGGGTGGCGTACAACTGGCGCGACAAGTTCCTGTCGGGCATCAACCGCCAGGGTTCGCGCAATCCGGAGTTCACCGAGCCGTTCGGGCAGCTCGATCTCAACATCAGCTACGACATCACGCCCAACTTCGCGGTCTCGTTCGAAGGCATTAACCTGACCGAGGAGTCGCTGCGGACCTATGCCCGCAGCAAGAGCCAGCTCTGGTTCGCGCAGGAACTCCAGCGCCGCTTCCTGCTGGGTGGCCGCTTCCGCTTCTAAGCGCGGAGCTTGAAGAAGGTGGGGCCGCCTGCAGAGGCGGCCCCATCGTCGTTGGGCGGATTGCACTCGAGCACCGGCGCCCGCATGATGCCGCGGCTGCGGCGCGAACGCTTGCAAGCCGCAAAGGGCGCAACGTGACGAACATCGTCCTCCTCAACAATGTCGATCACGCGGATCTCACGGTCGCGATCGGCCACGGTCCCGAGTTCGGCGACGCGGTGAACCAGACGCTGGTCTTCCCGACCGAATGGGAAGAGGCGCAGCGCGAATACCCGATCCTGTTTCGTCGCGGCGACGACGGGCGGCTCCAGTCGGTGCTGCTGCTCGGGTTCGACCGAGACGAAAACCTGTTCCTGGGCGACGGCGTCTGGGACGGTCGCTACGTACCGGCCCTGCACCAGCGCGGGCCCTTCTCCATCGGGCTCCAGGCTTCGGAAGATGGCGCGGAGGCGGAGCCGATGATCCACGTCGACCTAGACCATCCGCGGATCGGCGGCGCGCAGGCACAGGCGGTCTTCCTGCCCCACGGCGGCAACTCTCCCTATCTGGACGCCATCTCCGGTGTGCTGAGGCGAATTCACGCCGGGGTCCTGGTCGCCGACCCGATGTTCGAGGCGTTCGAAGCGCATGGCCTGATCCAGCCGATCGCCCTGGAAGTGACGCTGAGCGAGACCAAACGCTATTCGCTCGACGGCTTCCTCACGATCGATGCGGAGCGGCTGGGCGCCCTGGAGGGACCGGCGCTGCATAGCCTGCACCAACGCGGCTTCCTGCAGGCGGCGTTTTGGGCGGTGTCCTCGCTTGCGAATGTCGCCCGGCTGATCGATCGCAAGAACCGTCGGTTGCCCCTGCCGTGACTGCCCTTGGCGCTTTGCCCCCGGTCCGCGTGATCGAAGGACCGCATGGCGACGTGAACTACCAGGCGCTGGTCGATGCCGGGGAGCCGGTCGTGCTCAAGGGTGCCGGTCAGCATCTGCCGCTGGTCGCCGCGGGGCGCGAGGGCGCCAAGGCGGCGATGGCCTATCTCCTGCGCTTCGACGCGGGCCGCGGCGTGGTCGGCTTCGTCGGCGATCCTGCCATCGGCGGACGCTTCTTCTACAACGAAGACCTGAGCGCGATGAACTTCGCGGGCGGACGCGCACCTCTGGCCCATTATCTGGAGCGGATCCGCGACGGCATGGGACAGGCGGACGCGCCTTCGATCTATGTCGGCTCGACAGACCTGGACATCTACCTTCCCGGGTTCCGCGAAGAAAATCCCGTGGTGCCCGATGGTGCGCTGCCGGGCGCACAAGCGCCGCTTGCGAGCATCTGGATCGGGAACCGAACCACGGCCGCCGCGCACTGGGACATGTCGAACAACGTCGCTTGTCCCTTGGTCGGCCGACGGCGTTTCACCCTGTTCCCGCCGGACCAGGTCGCGAACCTCTATCCCGGGCCGCTGGAGCCGACCCCGGGGGGGCAGGTCGTCAGCATGGTGGATTTCCGTGCGCCCGATCACGCCCGCTACCCGGGATTCCGGCAGGCGCTGGCGACGGCGCAGGTGGCGGAGCTCGAACCGGGGGACGTGCTCGTCTATCCGGCGCTGTGGTGGCACCAGGTGGAGGCGCTCGACCCCTTCAACGTCATGGTGAACTATTGGTGGAACGAGGCACCCGCGTTCGCCGATACGCCCATGACGACGCTGCTGCATGCGCTGCTCAGCGTGCGCGACCGCCCGGAGCACGAGAAGCAGAGCTGGCGCGCCTTGTTCGACTATTATGTCTTCGGCCCCGCAGACCGCGCAGGCGAGCACCTGCCCCCGCACGCGCGCGGCCCGCTCGCCCCCCTCGATGACCGCACCGCGCGGCGGCTGCGCGCGCACGTGATGCAGCGTCTGAACAGGTGAACACCATGACCCCGACCGATGTCCCGCAGCGCCGCCGGGTGGTGATCGCAGGCGGGGGCACCTCCGGCTGGCTCGCCGCGGCGGCGCTCGCCCAGCAGCTGGGGGCGCTCCTCGACATCACCCTGGTCGAATCCGAGGAGATCGGGACGATCGGCGTCGGTGAGTCGACCATCCCCACCGCCCGGGCCTTTCACCGGTTGATCGGGCTGGACGAGCAGCGGTTCATGTCGGAGACCGGTGCCACCTTCAAGCTCGGCATCGCGTTCGAGAATTGGGCGCAGAAGGGCGACCGTTACATTCACGCGTTCGGCGAGACCGGCCAGTCGACCTGGATGGGGGCGTTCCACCACTTCTGGCTGCAAGCGCGCGAGCAGGGCTTCGGCGGAGACTTCGGCGAATATTGCCTGGAGCTCCAGGCGGCGGATGCTGGGCGCTTCGGGATCGGCGCCAAGCTGCCGGAGCTCAGCTACGCCTATCATCTCGATGCCGGCCGCTACGCGCGTCACTTGCGCGGCATTGCCGAGCAAGCGGGCGTCCGCCGCATCGAAGGGATGATCGAGCGGGTCGAGCAGCAGGGCGATGGCGCGGACATCACTGCCCTGGTGCTGCGTTCGGGTCAGCGGATCGAAGGTGACCTGTTCCTCGACTGTACCGGCTTCCGCGCGCTGCTGATCGGACAGGCGCTGGGCTCGCCGTTCGAGGATTGGGGGCACTGGCTGCCGACCGACCGTGCCGTCGCCGTGCAGACGCGCGCCGTCGAGCCTGCGCGGCCCTATACTCGGGCTATTGCCCATGGCGCTGGGTGGCGGTGGCGCATTCCCCTCCAGCATCGCGTCGGCAACGGCTTCGTCTACGACGGCCGCCACCTCTCGGACGATGAAGCGCGCGCGCAACTGCTCCGCGAGGTCGAGGGCGAGATCGTCGCCGAGCCGCGGCTTATCCGCTTCCGTGCCGGGCGGCGGGCCGAGGCATGGCGAGGCAATTGCGTCGCACTCGGGCTCGCGGGCGGCTTCGTCGAACCGCTCGAGTCCACCGCGATCCACCTCGTCATGATCGCGATCACCCGGCTGCTCCAGCTCTTCCCCTTCGCGGCCGACTGCGCCGCGGCGGCGCGGCGCTTCAACGCGCAGGCGGCGGCGGAGCTGGACGGCATCCGGGACTTCATCATCCTCCACTATGTCCTCACCGAACGCGAGGACACGCCGTTCTGGCGCGGCATGCGGGCGATGGAGATCCCGGAGTCGCTACGCGATCGGATCGCGCTCTTCCGCGATGGCGGCATCGCCTACCAGGATGGCGCCGACCTGTTCCGCGTCGATTCCTGGGCCCAGGTGATGATCGGCCAGCGGCTGCTGCCGCACCAGCATCATCGCATGGCCGAGATCATGGGTGCGGCTCGCTTGCGCCAGGTGCTGGCGGACATGAAGGCGCGGGTGGCCCAGCAGGTGTCGCTGCTGCCGACGCACGCCGCCTTTCTGCGGGACTATTGCCCCGCCGAAGACGCGGCGTAGCCCTAGGTGCGCGGCCTGGAGACGGCGATCATGGGTAGCGCACCGGGGCTGGCGCCTCCGGGAGCGGGATGAACTCGTCCTCATCGGGCACCGGCGCGAACCGCTGCGCCTTCCAATCGGCCTTGGCCTGCTCGATCCGCTCCTCGCGCGACGAGACGAAGTTCCAGAAGATATGGCGGCGCTCGGGAAAGGGCTCGCCGCCGATCAGCATCAGGCGCGCACCCTCGGGTGCCTGCACGACGATCTCCGCGCCGGGCTTGAACAGGACGAGCTCGCCGGTGGCGAAGGTGCCGGTCTGTCCCACGACTGCGACGCTTCCTTCGACGACATAGATCGCGCGCTCGATGTGTTCGGCCTTCACCTGATAGCGTGCGCCGGGCGCCAGCTGGATGTCGGCGTAGACCAGGTCGGAGAAGGTCTTCACCGGAGACGCCATGCCGTCCGACGTGCCGGCGATCAGCGTCAGGCGGGTGCCGTCGGCTTCGGCGACGGGGATCTCCTGCGCCTTGTAGTGCGCGAAGTCCGGAGCGGCCTCTTCCACATGGGTCGGCAGCGCCAGCCAGGTCTGGAGGCCGAACAGGCTGCTCTCGGCCGCGCGCTGCTCGGGTCCGGTGCGCTCCGAATGCACGATGCCGGAGCCTGCGGTCATCCAGTTGACCTCGCCCGGCCGGATCGGCTGCACCGAGCCCACGCTGTCGCGGTGCAGGATCTCCCCGTCCAGCAGATAGGTGACGGTGGCGAGGCCGATGTGCGGGTGCGGGCGCACGTCGAGGCCTTCGCCGCCGCGAAACGCCGCGGGTCCCATCTGGTCGAAGAAGATGAAGGGACCCACCATGCGGCGATGCGCCGACGGCAGCGCGCGACGCACGGTGAAGCCATCCCCCAGATCGCGCACTGGCGGCAGGATGATCTGCTCGACGCCTTCGACGTCGCTGCTTCGAATGGTCATTGGCACACTCCGGGAATCAGGTCGGGGGAAGCTCGCAGGCACTAGATCAGGCGGCGCGGCCGAGGACAATCTCGCTCGCGCCCATGGGCGTCCAGATCACCTCCCTTCGTGGACAGGAAGCGGACGAGCCCTCTAAGGCGATGTTGAACTTCGATCAGGAGGGGTGATGGTCCCCAAGCACAGGGTCACGCTTGCGGTTGCAGCGCTATGGATGGTGTCGACGGCGGCGAGCGCACTACCGCAACAGGGGCGCGCGCGCGGCGGGCTGAGGCTCGACCTCCCCACGATGGAAGAGGCGCAGCGCGCCGATGCCTCCCGCTCTGGCGAGACGGTAACGGGGACCGCCGAGGATGCGGAGGCGCGCGCGGCTGCGGAGGCCGAGGCGGCGCGGGTGCGGGAAGCCAATGCCGCGCAGCGCGTCCTGGCCGAGGCCGACTCGCAGCGGATCGCCGCGGACCGGCGGGCGCAGGAGGCGCGGCTGGCGCAGTATCGCGAGCAGCAGCGCCTTCACGACGAGGCGCTCACCAACTATGCGGATCAGGTCGCTGCCGCCGAGGCCGCTCGCCGCCGCTGGCAGGCGGACGTCGCCGCCTGCAAGGCGGGTGACCACGCCCGATGCGGAGTGAGCGCCAGCCCGCGCTGACGCGGGCCCTTGTCCAAAGGGCCTCTGCTGTTCCGGTCAGCAGGTGACGATCCGCCCGTCACGCACCGTGACTGGCCAGGAGGTGAGGCGCTGTCCGGCGCACGGGCCGCCGACGCAGGCGCCCGTCTCCGGCTCGAACAGCGCGCCATGCCAGCTGCAGGTGATGAAGCGGCCGTCGGGGGTCAGGTAGGCGTCCAGCGTCTGGGCGAGCGGCAGCCCGGCGTGCGGGCAGCGATCGACATAGCCGCGGACCTGGTCGCCGACCCGCACCAGGAAGCCGTGGAAGCGGCCGGTTCGGGTCTCGATCACGAAATTGCGGGCCGTGCCCTCCGCAAGGAGATCCAGGGTGCAGAGGGCGATGCCGGCCGGAGTGGCGGAGAGGCGCGCAAGATCGCTCATGCGGGGTCGGCGTCCGGCTGGCGATCGGGACGGGCTTCGGCGACCGGCTCGAGCGCCAGGGCTGCGGCTGAGCAGTCGCGGATCCTGGGAAAGGGGGAGAGATCGACGCCGAAGCGCTCCGCCGAATAGACCTGGGGTACGAGGCAGCAGTCGGCAAGCGTGGGCGTGTCGCCAAAGGCGTACCGGCCGCCGTGCCGTGCCACCAGCGTCTCCAGCGCGCCGAACCCTTCCGTGATCCAGCGCCCGATCCAGGCGGAGACCTGCGCTTCGTCGGCACCCAAGTCGCTGCGGAGGGTGGTCAGCACCCGCAGGTTGTTGAGCGGGTGGATGTCGCAGGCGATCAGCCCCGTCATCGCGCGCACGGTTGCGCGGCCCCGCGCGGACTTGGGGAGCAGGGCAGGCGCCGGGTGCGTCTCCTCCAGCCATTCGAGGATGGCGAGGCTTTGGGTCACGACCCCCTGGCTGGTCTCCAGCGCGGGGACCAGTCCCTGGGGATTGAGCATGGTATAGCTTTGGTGGCGCTGTGCGCCGCTGCGCAGGTCATGGGGCACTTGGAGATAGGCGAGCCCCTTGAGGTTGAGTGCGATCCGGACCCGATAGGCGGCGCTCGACCGCCAGTAGCCGTGCAGGCGGATCACGCGGCGATCGCGGGCATCACGATGCCGGTGCACGGGCCGAAACCGATCGCGCGATAGCCCGGCGCCTCGGCACGGCCGGCGAGGGTGAGTTCGTCGCCGTCCTCCAGGAAACTGCGGACTTCTCCCGTCGGCAGCGCGATCGGCTCCGCACCGGCGCGGGTGAGTTCGAGCAGGCTGCCGAAGCCCTCGCGCGTCGGCGCGGAGATGGTGCCGGTGCCGAGCAGGTCGCCGGGGCGAAGATCGCAGCCGTTGGAGGCATGGTGCGCGACCATCTGGGCGATCGTCCAGTACATGTGGGTGGCGGCACTGCGGCTCAGCCGGACCGGCGCCATGCCCGCCGCGCGCATCGCCTGGGTGGCCAAGGTCACTTCAAGCGTGATGGCAAGCGCGCCCTCCGCCTGATCCCCGGCGTCGAGCAGATAGGGCAGGGGAGCGGGATCTCCCGCTGGCCGCGCGGGCTGGGCCGTGCGGAAAGGAGCGAGCGCCTCGGCGGTGACGATCCAGGGCGATACCGTGGTCAGGAAGTTCTTGGCCAGGAACGGCCCGAGCGGCTGATACTCCCAGGCCTGAATGTCGCGTGCCGACCAGTCGTTGAGGAGCGACAAGCCCGCGACATGCTCCCCGGCGCTTCCGATTGGGATGGTTTCGCCGAGCGCGTTGCCGGTGCCGATCCACACGCCCATTTCCAGCTCGAAGTCGAGCCGGCGGGTGGGTGCGCGCACGGGAACGTCGGCGTCCGGCGCCTTGAGCTGGCCACACGGGCGCACCAGCGGCGTGCCGGACACGCGCACCGACGAGGCGCGGCCGTGATAGCCGATCGGCACGTATTTGTAGTTGGGCAGCAGCGGATTGTCGGGGCGGAATACCTTGCCGACGTTGGTCGCGTGATGGATGCCGACGTAGAAGTCGGTGTAGTCGCCCACTGCCGCCGGAAGGTGCAGCGTGCATGCCGCGGCTTGGTACAGGCAGCGCGAGACGGCGTCCTGCTGCGCCGGGTCGCTGAGCAGCGCCGACACCGCCCGGCGGAGTGCGCGCCGGGGCGTCGCGCCGAGCGCCAGCAACGCATTCAGCGTCGGGCCGGAGGCGGCGACCGCAGCCTGTTGCGCTTCGCCCTCCAGCAGCCCGCTTTCCGCGAGTGCGGCGAGATCGAGGATTCGGTCGCCGATGGCGATGCCGCCGCGTGGCGCCCCGCCGGTCGAGAAGATGCCGAGGGGCAGGTTCTGGATCGGGAACTCGGGGTGGTCATCCGCGCCGGGCACCCAGCTCGTCCGGGCGGGGTCGTGGGTCTCGTCGATGGTCCAGCTCAACACGGCAACTCCGCCTTGGCGAAACCGGACCAGACCTCGTCATAGTCGAGCTGCATCGTCGGGGTCTCGGTTGCCCAGCGGGTCGGCGCGACCACGTGGCGAGTCTCGAACATGAAGGCCATGGTGTCCTCGATACGGTGCGGCGCGAGCTCGGCGGCGATTGCCTTGTCATAGCTCGCGCAGTCGGGCCCGTGCCCGTTCATCTGGTTGTGCAGGCTGGCGCCCCCCGGCGAGAACCCGCCCTGCTTGGCATCATAGGCGCCGGTCACCAGCCCCATGAACTCGCTCATCACGTTGCGGTGGAACCAGGGCGGGCGGAACGTGCCTTCGGCCACCATCCAGCGGGGCGGAAAGATCACGAAGTCGCAATTGGCCGTTCCCGGCGTGTCGCTGGGGCTGGTCAGCACGGTGAAGATCGACGGATCGGGATGGTCGAAGCTGACCGTGTTGATCGTGTTGAAGCGGGTGAGATCATAGCGGCAGGGCGCGAGGTTGCCGTGCCAGCCGACCACATCGAACGGCGAGTGATCGAGCGTCGTCTCCCAGAGCCCACCTTGGAACTTCTGAACGACGGTGCAGGGCGCATCGACATCCTCGAACCAGGCGACCGGCGTCTCGAAGTCCCGCGGATTGGCAAGGCCATTGGCGCCGATCGGCCCGAGATCGGGCAGGCGGAACAGGGCGCCATAGTTCTCCAGCACATAGCCGCGTGCCCGCCCGTCCGGAAGCGCGATGCGGAAGCGTATGCCCCGCGGGATCAGCGCCACCTGGAGCGGCGCGATGTCGATCTGGCCCAACTCGGTGGTGATCGACAGCCGGCCCTCTTGCGGCACGATCAGCAGCTCGCCGTCGGCCGAAAAGAAGGCGCGCGCCATGTCGGCGGTCGCGGCGTAGAGATGGATGCCGACACCGGTCTGCGCGTCCGGGCTGCCGTTGCCGCCATAGGTGACGAGCGCGTCGAGCCAGTCGGTCGCGACCTCCGGCCAGGGAAGGGGATCCCAGCGCATGCGGTTGGGCGACGGCGGCACCTCCGCGAACGGGCCCGAGCGCAGGCGCGGGGCCGCGGCAGAGCGCACGAACGCCGGGTGCTGGGCGGCGGGGCGAAGCCGGTACAGCCAGGAGCGCCGGTTCTCCGCGCGCGGGGCGGTGAAGGCGGTGCCGGACAATTGCTCCGCATAGAGGCCGAAGGGCACGTGCTGCGGACTGTTGCGGCCGATCGGCAGCGCACCCGCAACCGCCTCCGTCGCGACATGGTTGCCGAAGCCGGGCACATAGGCTGCGCCCGTATGCGCCCCCGCGGGCGTGTGCATCGTCATGCCGCGTTGCTCCGCAAGCCTGCCGTTCCGGGATCAGGCATCGACCTTGATGACCCCGCGGCGGATCTGGTCGAGCTCGATCGATTCGAACAAGGCCTGGAAATTGCCGTTGCCGAAGCCCTGGTTGCCCTTGCGCTGGATGATCTCGAAGAAGATCGGCCCGACCATGTTCTCGGTGAAGATCTGGAGCAGGATGCCTTCGCCGTTCTCGACCGATCCGTCGATCAGGATGCGGTTGCGGCGCAGCCGCTCCAGATCCTCGCCATGGCCGGGCACGCGCTTGTCGACCAGCTCGTAATAGGTCTCGATCGTGTCCTGCAGCCGCACGCCGCGCGCGCGTAGCTTCTCGACCGTCTCGTAGATGTTCTCGGTGGTGAGGGCGAGGTGCTGGATGCCTTCACCCTGATACTCGCGGATGAACTCCTCGATCTGGCTGTTCTCGTCCTGGCTCTCGTTGAGGGGAATACGGATGGCGCCGTCGGGGGCGATCATCGCCTGGCTGAACAGGCCGGTCGCCTTCCCCTTGATGTCGAAATACTTCTGCTCTTCGAACCCGAACAGGCGGCCGTAGAAGCTCGACCAGGTCCGCATCTCGCCACGGCGGACATTGTGGGTGAGGTGGTCAAGCAGGTCGAGGCCTACGGAGTTGCGCGCCTCCGCCTCCTGCCAGCCCGGCACTTCCTGCCACGCGGCGTAGAGATCCTCGCCGCTCTTCACCAGATAGAGGTAGGATCCGCCGATCCCCTCGATCGCACAGGCGTCGGTGCCCAGCGTCCCGCGCCCGGCGTCGACCGCCACGGCGCCCTCCGCCACGGCATGGTCCCGGGCCGCGCGCGGATCGGCGACCCGGAAGGCCATGCCGCTTGCCGACGGGCCGTGGGCGGCGCGGAACTCGGCGGCCTGACCCTCCGGCTCGGCGTTCAGCAGGAGGTTGATACGTCCCTGCTTGTAGCGGGTGACCTGCTTGGTCGGATGGCGGTGCGTCGGCACGAAGCCCATCTGCTCGAAATGTTGGCCGAGCTGTTCCGGATCGGGCGAGGTGAACTCGCAGAATTCGAAACCATCGAGGCCGAGCGGATTGTTCTGCGTGGTCATGCAAAGCCTTTCGGAGCGTTGGTAGATGGGGAGGGGCGGCATCGCCGCGGAAGGCAGCTCATGCGGAGCGCTTTCCTTGCGCGTAGGCCTGGGTGCCCCGGGTATAGAGGTGGTCGGACGGGAGGACCGCGTCGGTCTCGATGTCGGCGGCGCCCGCCAGTTCGGCATAGATCGGGCCGAAGTCGGTGTTCAGCGTCTGGTCGAGCAGGTCCTCGAAGCTGTCGATGACGAAGTAGCTCTGCTGATAGTCGTCGATGCGATAGCGGGTCTGCATCACCCGCTTGAGATAGAACCGGATGCGGTTGGGCGAGGGATCGTCGAGCGCGAACTGCGACTCGCCGTAGGAGGAGACGATGCCGGCGCCATAGAGCTGGAGCGCATTACCCGCCCGGACGAGTCCGAACTCGACCGTGTACCAGTAGAGCCTCGCCAGCTTCGCGATCGTGCCCGCCGCAGCGGCGCGCTGCCCGCCTTGGCCATAGGCCTGCATGTAATCGGCAAAGACCGGCTGGGTGAGCAGCGGGACGTGGCCGAACACGTCGTGGAAGACGTCGGGCTCCTGGAGATAATCGAGCTGGTCAGGACGCCGGATGAAGTTGCCGGCGACGAACCGCCGGTTCGCGAGATGATCGAAGAACACGCTGTCGGGGACGAGCCCGGGCACCGCCACGACCTGCCATCCGGTGGCCTTCATCAGCCGCTCCGACAGTTCTTCGAAGTCGGGAATGCCGGGCTTGGAGAGGCGCAGGATGTCCAGGCCCTGCAGAAACAGCGGTGTGACGCGCCCGGGAAGAAGCTGCGCCTGGCGCTCGAACAACCTGTCCCAGGTGGCGTGATCTTCCGGCGTATAGGACTCCCACCGCTGGGGGATGGTCCAGTCCTTGGCGGCGCCCGCCGGTGGTGTGCCCGGATCCTCGCTCATGCCGACACGATCTCACCCAACGCCGATGATTGCTCATCATTCGAGGCGGCTTTATCGTCTCGGCTGAAATGGGTTCGCGAGGATCGCCGGGAAGATGAAACAGGATCGCGCGATGGATGCGGTCGATCGCCGAATCGTCCGGCTCTTGCAGGAGGACGCGACACTCAGTCACGCCCAGCTTGCGGAGGAGGTCGGGGCGTCCCCGGCTTCCTGCTGGCGGCGGGTGAAGGCGCTGGAGGCGGCCGGCATCCTCGGGCGCACCGTCCGGCTCGTCGATCCGGAAGCCGTGGGCCGCGGCGTCAACGTGATGTGCAACATCCGCATGCGCAGCCACGCGGCCGAGGCGCGGCAGAGCTTCGAGGAGTTCGTCCGGGGCCGGCCGGAGGTGGTGGAGTGCTTCTCCATGTCCGGCGAGTGGGACTATCTGCTCCGCATCGTGGTGGCCGACGTCGTCGACTACAACCAGTTCCTGATGCAGACGATGCTGGGCCACCCCTCCGTCGCCGGCGGATCGTCGCACTTCGTGCTGGCAACCACCAAATACACGACGGCCTTACCAGTGTGATAGCTTCCGGGACGCAAGGTTCCGCTCCACTCAAGACGCGGCTGGAGTGCGGCTTCCGCGTTCCGCGTCGCGGGCGTTGAACCGTCATACCGGCAGGACGGTGGTCGACTTGATCTCCGACAGGGCGACGGTGGAGATGACCTCCTGCACGCCGGGTACGCGCGACAGCTTGTCGAAGAAGAAGCGCTCATAGGCCTCGATGTCCTCGGCGACGACGCGCATCAGGAAGTCGACCGGCCCCATCAGCACGTAGCATTCCAGCACTTCCGGAAAGGCGCGGATCGCCTCGGCGAACTCGTCCAGGTGGGCGCGGCCATGGGCGTTGAGCTTCACCTGCGCGAAGACATGCGCATTGAGCCCGATGGCCCGCCGATCGAGCAGCGCCACGCGCTTGCGGATGATGCCATCCCGCTCCAGCCGGTCGATCCGTCGCCAGCACGGCGAGGGGGAGAGACCCACGCGTTCTGCGACTGCAGCGGTGGGCAGGCTCGCGTCCTCCTGAAGGACGCGCAGGATACGACGTTCGGCATCATCAAGCGGTTGGGGCAATCTATCCTCCATGATGGAAAACATCGGTCAATTCTTGCGCGTACAGCGAAGGCGGCGGTCAACAAAGATCAGTTCGCTCTGCGGGCTCGAGGTATCACTTCGCTGCATCACAGATGAGGGTCCCGCCATGAATGAATTGCTGCCCCCGGAAGCCGTAGTCCGGCTCGACGACCCGCAGACGGGCTTGCGGGGCTTCATCGTCCTGCATTCCACCGTGCTCGGGCCCGCCGCGGGCGGCTGCCGGTTGTGGCACTATGCCGACGAGGCGGCCGGGAGCGAGGATGCACTGCGGCTCGCCGCGGGCATGACGATGAAGAACGCGCTGGCCGGGTTGCCGCTGGGCGGCGGCAAGGCCGTGCTGATGCTCCCCGAGGCGCCGTTCAGCCGCTCGCAGCTGTTCGAGGCGTTCGGGCGCGCGGTCGCAGCGCTCGACGGGCGCTACGTGACGGCGGAGGATGTCGGCACCAGCGTCGAGGACATGGCGGTTGTCGCAGGGCGGACGACCCATGTCGCCGGCCTGGCTCGGCAGGGCGAGCGGCCCGGCGGCGATCCTTCCCCCTGGACCGCGCGCGGCGTGTTCCGGGCGATGGAGGTGGCGGTCGCGCGACGGCTGGGCAAGTCGCTGGCAGAGGTGACGGTGGCGGTGCAGGGCGTCGGCCATGTCGGCATGGCGCTGTGCGAACTGCTGCACGCCGCCGGTGCACGGCTGGTGATCGCGGAATCGCGATCGGAACTGGCGGCGCGGGCGGCAACCCGCTTCGGAGCGGTCCTGGTGTCCTCCCGCGCGATCTCCGGTGTTCGGGCGGATGTCTTTGCACCCTGTGCGCTGGGCGGCGTGCTGAACGTTGCGACCGCCACCAGCTTGCAGGCGAAGGTCGTGTGCGGTGCTGCCAACAACCAGCTGGCGTCGGCGGAGGTGGGGGAGCTGCTGGCGAAGCGCGGCGTGCTCTACGCACCCGACTATGTCGTCAACGCCGGCGGCATCATTAACGTGGCGGCCGAATATCTCGGCTGGAGCGAAGCGGTGGTGCCGTCCCGCGTCGACGGCGTCGCCACGCGGCTGGGCGAGGTGCTGGACCTGGCGGAGGCGGAGCGGCTTTCCCCCGCGCGTGCGGCCGCGTTGCTCGCGCGCGAGGTGATCGTCCAGGGACGGCAGCCTTGCGACAAGGCGAGGCTCGCTGCCTGAGGGGGAGGGCGATGCGCGTGACGGTCACCGGCGCCGCCTCCACCTCGCTGCTGCTGCGCGTCGTCAATCTCGTCGCGCTGCATGACCTGGCGTTCGCTACCCTTGCGGCGGAGTTGGCGGATGGCGGCATGGTGATCCGTCTCGACCTGGCAGACGGGGCGCCGCCCGCAGAGGCGAGCCTGGAGAAGCTGCGCGCGCTCGTCGAGGTCGCCAGCGTCGAGCTGACCGATCAACCGGGATGCTGACGCGCGATTGCGAAGGCGCATTGCCTGCGAAGCCGCGGCCGAGCATGTTGCCCGAACAACGGGAGGGGCGACATGCGGGCACTCGGGTTATTGGTTTTGATGACGGCGTGGCCGGCAGGCCTGGCGGCGCAGGAGGCCCTGCCGCCGCCCGCCGCCGCCCCCGGTGCGGCAAGCGCGCAGGGCGACGTTTCCGTCACCATCTACAACAACGACGTGGCGCTGGTGCAGGACGTGCGCGTCCTCGATCTTCCTGGCCGGCGAATTCGCCAGGACTTCCCCGACGTCAGCGCGCAGATCCGGCCGGAGACCGTGTCGCTTTCCGTCGCCGATGCCGCCATCGTGGAGCAGAATTTCGACTATGATCTGCTGAGCCCGTCGAGCCTGATGGAAAAAGCGGTGGGTGAGACGATCACCCTGGTCCGCACCAACCCTGCCACCGGCGTGGAGACGCGCGAGCGGGCGCGAGTGCTGGCGGTGAACGGCGGCGTCGTGCTGGAGATCGGCGGTCGCGTGGAGGTGTTGCGCGACGACGGCCTGCCGGTGCGCGCGGTGTTCGACCGGGTGCCCGAGTCCCTGCGCGCACGGCCCACCCTTTCCGTAACGCTGGCGAGCGAGCGTGCGGGCAGCCGCCCGGCGCGACTGTCCTATCTCAGCCGTGGCCTCGGCTGGAGCGCCGACTATGTCGCGCTCTTCGACGACAAGAGCGGCACCGTCGATGTCCAGGGCTGGGTGACGCTGCGCAACACCAGCGGCACGACCTTCAACAATGCGAAGACGCTGCTCGTCGCAGGCGATGTCGGAAGTGCCGAGAATCCGGACACCTATGCCCCTAGGCCGCGACGCGGGACACAGGTGCGGCCCGGCACGGAATCGGCGGCGCGCGAGCAACTCGGCGACTTCTATCTCTATCCGCTGGCTGCGCGGACCACGATTGCGGACAAGCAGACCAAGCAGGTCAGCTTCCTCGACAGCAAGGGGGTCGCCGCACGCTCCGGCTATCGGTTCGAAAATCCCTGGCTCGGAACCGCGAACGAGCCGCGCAGCGCACAGAGCGTTCTCTACTTCGCCAATTCCGGCGCCGCGGGACTCGGGGACGCGCTGCCGGCAGGAACGGTTCGCGTCTATGTCCGCGATGCGCGCGGCCAGCCGCAGTTCACGGGCGAGAACCGGATCGACCATACCCCGCAGGGCTCGACCATCGCGCTGCCCACGGGCGACGCGTTCGACGTGAAGGTGCAGCCGACGACGGTTTCGCGCACGCGCCTGAGTGGGGATCGCTGGCGCACCCAGCTGCGCTATCGCCTCACCAATGCGCGCGCCCGCGCCGTGACGGTGGAGCTGGTCCAGGCTGGGTTGGGCTGGGCCGACACCCGTATCCTCGAGGAGAGCCGGCCAAGCGAGCGGCGGGATGCCGGCGCGGCCGTGTGGCAGGTGCCCGTCCCCGCCAATGGGGAGGCGGTGGTCACCGCGACGTTCGACACGCGCTACTGATGCGCGCATCGGCATTTCTGGCGGCGATGGTCGCCACCCTTGCGCTGCCGCGACCGGCAGCGGCGCAGGAGCGCGTCGTGACGTCGCGCGCGCCCGAGCATGTCGGGCTGACCGTCTATCGCGCGCCCTTCGGCCGGGGCGGCATCAACCTGCGCTATCTGGGGGGCTTCGCGCTGGTGACGGAGACGCGGCGGGTGAAGCTGCCGCGCGGGCCGGCGACGCTCCGTTTCGAAGGCGTGGCCGAAGGCATCATCCCGGTGAGCGCGGTGGTGGAGGGGCTTCCGGGAGGTGTCGTGGAGAAAAACCGCGACGCTCGCCTGCTTTCCCCCGCCTCGCTGGTCGACGGCACGCTCGGTCGGCAGGTGACGCTCACCCGCACGAACCGGGCGACCGGGCGGACCGTAAGCGAGGAAGCAACCCTGATTGCCGGGCCGCGGCCGGGTGTCGTGCTCCAGACCGCGGGAGGCATCGAGGCGCTACGGTGCTCCGGCCTTCCGGAGGCGCTCTCCTTCGACGGTACGCCCGCGGGGCTGACGGACAAGCCGGTGCTGAGCGTGGCCGCGGTGTCCCCCGTGGCCCGTACGGTGACGGTCCGGCTGAGTTACCTGGCCTCCGGCTTCGACTGGCGCGCGAGCTATGTCGCCACGGTCGCGGCCGATGGCCGCACGCTTGATCTCTTTGCGTGGCTTACTCTGGCGAACGGCAACCCTGGGTCGCTTGCCAAAGCCGAAGTGAATGCCGTCGCCGGTCGGCTGAACCGGGTGGACGTGCGTGCGCTCCCCGAAGAAGCGGGAGCCTTGTCGCTGACTTGCTATCCGCTCGGCACCACCACTTCGGACTTGCGGAGCGAGGCCTTCGAGCCCGCGGAGGAGATCGTGGTCACGGCGGCCCTGGCCAGAGTATATGCCCCGCTGCCTGTGGCGGCCCCGCCGCCACCGCCGCCGCCACCGCCGCCGCCACCACCGCCCGAGGATTTGGGGGACCTGAAACTCTATCGCGTGCCCGAACCGGTGACGGTTCAGGGCCGTGCCCAGAAGCAGGTCGCGCTGCTGGGGCGTACGGGCGTGCCCTTCGAACGGCGCTACCGGCGCCCGATCCCCGTCGGTGCGACGCTCTCGCCCATGCCCACTGCCGTGGTGCTGGTGATGCGCAACCATAAGGAAGCCGGCCTCGGCCTGGCCCTGCCGTCCGGGAGCACGGCGGCCTATGCCGAGCGGCAGGGGGGCGAAACCTTGCTGCTGGGGCTGGGGGCGCTCGACGACCGGGCGGAGGGCGAAACCTTCCGGATCGGGGCCGGCATCAGCACGCAGGTGCTGGTCGAACAGCGGACAGAGAAGCCAGGCGAGGCGCGGATCCGCGTGACCAATGCCAATCCGTTTCCCGTGGCGCTGGAGATACCGATACAAGTCGGCACTGCCGACGTGGATCTGAAGATCGAGGGGGAAGCTCCCGTGGCAGCGGACGGGCTCCGCACCTGGTCGCCGACGGTGGCGGCGGGTTCGGAGGCGGAACTCCGCTACCGCTACTGATCGGGAACGGAGCTTTGTGCGCCGGCGCCGGGTTGGCCGCAGCGCTGCTCGAACAAGCCTTGGGGGAAATTAGCGCCTCGTTCTGTTGATACTGCTAGTGACTCGCAAGTTGCCTTCGGCTAGAGGCCCCGCAACATCAAAGGGGGATCCGAATGCGTTTGCCGAAGAGCCTGTTGTCGAGCGTCGCCATCGCCTGCCTGGGCGTAGCCACCGCCCATGCGGCGCCCGTAGCCGACGGCGCGCAGGTGCGGTCGGAGGACGCAAGCAGCGACGAGGTGGTCGTGGTCGGCAAGAGCTACGGCCGCGAGGTCGGCAAGACCGTCACCCCGCTCAAGGACATGCCCAATACGGTCACGCTGATCGACCGGGAACAGATCGAGGCGCAGAACCTGTTCACGCTGGAGGACGCGATGACCGCGACCAACGGCATCACCGTCACCGGCATCGGCAGCGAGGATCCGTCCTTCATGTCGCGCGGCTTTGCGATCACCAACTACCTGATCGACGGCGTGCCGACGCTGTCGTTCGGCTTCCCGGGGGTGGTGCCGGACCTGTTCGCCTATGACCGGCTGGAAGTGCTGCGCGGGCCTGCCGGCCTGTTCAGCGGATCGGGCAATCCGGCAGGCAGCATCAACCTTGTGCGCAAGCGGCCGCTGGAAGCGTTCAAGGTCCAGGCCTCGGCCGGCTATGGCAGCTACGACAATCTGCGGCTCGAGCTCGACGTTTCCGCCCCGCTCGGCGATCGCGCCGGGGTGCGCGTCGGCGGCATGCTGCAGGACCAGGACCAGTTCTTCGATGTCGCCCATCGCAACCGGCTTGGCTTCTATGGCATCACCGCGATCGAGATCGGCGACCGGACGACCCTGACGATCGGGGGGAGCTATGACCGCTTCAAGCCCGCGATCCAATCCGGGCTTCCGGGCTATGCCGGCGGAGCCGACGGCAGCGAGGGCCGCCTGCTCGATGTCGACCGTTCGACCTATTTGGGCGCCGACTGGAACCGGTTCCGCTCGGAGACCTGGACCGCCTACGCCGAGCTGACGCACCGGGTGAGCGACCGCTGGACGCTGCGCGCGACCGGCCTGATGACCGACGTCGATCGGATCGACGTCTACAGCTACATCGGCAACCAGGCTGTGACGCCTGCCAACGGCGGCAACACCAACCACATCGCCTATCGCGGCGACAATTTCGCCAAGACGCGGTCGTTCGACATGAACGGCGTCGGCAGCTTCCCCCTGTTCGGGCGCGAGCAGACGCTGATCCTGGGCGCCGATTATCAGGCGTCGGATTATGACAGCTATTTCACGCGGCTTTCGAACTACGCGCGCATCAACGTGTTCGATCCGGTTTCGCCGACCGAGCCGCCGCTGAACCCCTATGGCCCGCTGCCCTATTACCCGGTGCAGGGGAGCAATGCGACCTGCCCGAACACCAGCACGCCGATCACGCCCGCGCCGGTCAATTGCGTCCTGCAGTCCTATGGCGGCACCAGCACGCTCGTCGAGCAATACGGCCTCTACGGCCAGATGCGGCTACAGCCGGTCGAGGGGCTGACGCTGGTCGGCGGCGGCCGCCTCACCTGGTGGGAGCAGACGACGGAGACCCTGCTGCCCACTCCGGCCGCGCCGCGCTCCACAGGCGTGGATGCGCAGCTCACGCCCTATGCGGGCATCGTGTGGGACGTCACCCCGAACCTCAATGTCTACGGCAGCTATGCGGACAGCTTCACGCCGCAGTCGGCGCCCGCCGGCCGCACGCGTCCGGATCGCGAACCGGTCAAGCCGCTGATCGGCGACCAGTATGAGCTGGGCACCAAGCTGGCGCTGATGGACAATCGCCTACTGCTTTCGGCGGCGGTCTATCAGCTCACGCAGAGCAACCGGCTTTTCAACCCGGCCGACGAGCCGACCATCGTGCTGCAGGTCGGCAAGGTCCGCGCACGCGGGATCGAGGCGGAGGCGACCGGCGAGATTCTGCCCGGCTGGCGGATCAACGGCGGCTATACCTATACCAAGACCGAGTATCTGGAGGACACCCAGCCGCAGTTCGAGGGGCTGTCGCTGACGCCGATCATTCCGAAGCACATGATCAAGGTCTTCACCAACTATGCTCCGCAGGACGGGGTGCTGGCGGGCGCCAGCGTCGGCGGCGGGCTGACGTGGTTCAGCGAGACTTCCGGAGGAACCCCGTCGATCATCGGCGCGAACGGACAGCCGACGATCTCCACCGTCGTGCGCCAGGGGGCCTATGCCGTGCTCGACCTGCGTGCCGGCTACAAGGTCAACGACCAGCTTTCCTTCTCGATCAACGCGAACAACCTACTCGACCGCAACTATTATTCGCGCATCTCCTCCACCGGGCGCGGCAACTACTACGGCAGCCCGCGCACGGTGTTCGCGACCATCCGGCTCACCTACCCGTGAGCGCCCTCGCTTTCTCGAAAGGACCCTCTGCCATGAAGAAGATGCTGTTCGCCGCCCTGCTGCTGGGCCTCTCGACGGCGGCTCAGGCGCATGAAGTCTGGATCGAGCGCGACGGCGACGGTCCCGCGCGCATCTACCTGGGGGAACCCGCCGAGGCGATGCCCGCGGGCGGCGATCCGGAGTTCGCCAAGCTGAAGGCGCCCAAGCTGCTGAAGGCGCCGAATGCCCGGTTGGAGCGCAAGACCGGCTATCTGGAAGCGGCGCTTCCCGCAGGGGACGTGCGCGCGTGGGACGACACGGTGTTCGCGCCCTGGGGCGAGCCGGGCAAGCAGGAGTCGGTGGTCTATTACGCCCGCGCGGGGCGGACCGAGACGCGGGCTGCCCTTCCGTTCGAGTTCGTGCCTGCCACGGCGGGCGCCGATCGCTTCCGCCTGGTACGCGACGGCAAGCCGGTTGCCGGGAACGAAGTCACGCTGATCGCACCCGACAAGTCGACGCAGAAGCTGGTCACCGATGCCAAGGGCGAAGTGACGGCGCCGGCCGGCGCGAAGGGGCGGTATCTGCTGACGGCGGCGCTCAAGGACGAGGGCGCGTACACGACGCCCGCGGGCCCGGTCGCGGTGCTGCATCGCATCACCACGATCAGCTATCTGGCCAACTGACAAAAACGGCAGCTTCAAGGGCCGAAGCGCTTGAGGCTGCCGTCTGCAGTGGCGGGGTCGGGGGAACCCCGGGGAAGCGGTCAGAAGCGCATCCGCACGCCCAGACGATAGATGCGACCCAGCGTGTCATAGAGCGCAGGATTGACGTCGAGGCCGGTGTTGGTCTGCGGCGACGGTGCCGGATCATGGTCGAACACATTGTCGACCTTGAAGAAGGTCGTGACCTCCTTGGTCACGTTGTACGAGCCGCCGATGTCCAGGTAGAAGGCGCCCTTCATCCGGTTGTAGTCGATGGTCGGATTGTTTCCGGTGGAAACCGGGCAGTCCGAGACACAGACCACATATTGGTTGCCGAATACCCCATCCGAGAACCAGCGCTCCTGGAGGGTGAGGCTGAAGCGGTCATTCTCGTAGGTCTGGACGGCGAGCCACTTCCAGTCCGGCGTGGCGCCGGTGTTGGCACCGGCCTGGTCGACCGTCGCGACGCCCGCGATGCCCGCGTTGACCAGGAATTCCCGCACGTGGGTGCCGAGCGCCCGGACGGTGAAGCTGCCGGGCAGGCCGAGCGGCTGGGTCCATTGGTAGCTCGCCTCGATGTCGAAGCCGCTCGTCTTCCAGGAGGCGAGATTGAACGGCTGGACGTTGACGTAATTGCCGCCTTGAACGGGACTGTTGAGCTCGAAGCCGCCGCAAAAGGCCTGGTTGCCCTCGAAGCAGAAGCGGACGATCTGGTCCGGGCTGAGGGTCGAGACGACCCCGTCGAGCTTGATGTTGTAATAGTCGAGCGAGAGGCTGAAGCCGGGCAGCCACGAGGGGCGCGAGAGCACGATGCCGACTTCGGTATTGCGGGCGATCTCCGGTTTCAGGTCGGGATTGCCGATGGTGTTCTGGAAGATCTGGACCGCGCGGTTGCGGAACGGGTCGGTGAAGTTCGGCACCGTCGTGACCGTCGGCGCGGCGAACAGCTCCGACAGGTTGGGAGCGCGAACGTCGCGCGAGGTGACGGCGCGGAGCCGCAGGCCCTCCAGCGGCGTGTCCCAGGTGCCGCCGACCTTCCATGCCCAGACAGTGCCGGACGTGCTGTAATGGGTGCCGCGGCCGGCGGCGTTCAGGTTCGCCCGCCCGATCGAGGGGCTGTCGAACAGGGGCAGGTTGACCTCCAGGAAGCCTTCATAGACGTCGTACTTGCCGCTGCCGTTCTTGTAGTTGCCGGCGGCCCAGTTGCTTCCCTGGTCCGCGTTGAGCAGCGGATCGGCCGGATATTCCGGGCTGTTCGGGCTCACGTCCATGACGCCGGCGCCATAGGGGTCGGCGCGTACGCGATAATATTCGCGCCGGTACTCGGCACCGAAGGCGACCGACAATGGACCGGCCCACAGTTCGACGGGCGCGCCGGAGAAGTTGAGGCTCGCGACATCCTGGGTCAGCTTGGTGTGCTGGAACGGGCCGTTCTCGGGCGTGATATAGGCAAGCGCTGCGGCGGATGGGGCGAAGCCGCCGAAGATGTTGATCGGCTGGCATCCTGCGGCCCGTGCCGCAGGATCGGCGCAGACGACCGCCCCGTTCAGGGTGATCGCGTTGGTCGCGGCGACATAGCGGTTCTGCAGCACGATGTCGTCGACATCGATGTCCGACATGGTGATGCCGTGTTCGTAATAGGCATCGTAGGTCCAGTCGCTGCCGCCGATGTCGAACTTGCCCTTCAGCCCGCCGACGAAGCGGTATTGCCGGCGATCGGTGCGGACCAGGGGGTCGGGGAAGCTGCCGTTGCTGGTGCCGAAGTTGAACTGGGTGATCCCCGCGGCCGCGCAACGATCGCGTACCAGCTGCGGCAGGAATGCGTTGGCGCACTGCACGGTCAGGTTGGGCCGATTGTAGCCGGGGCTGGGCTGGTTGGAGGTCTTCACCTGCGCCACGTTCACGGTGAGGTAGACCTCGTTGTCCTCGGCAAAGTCGAAGCCGATCCGGCCGAAGCCGTTCAGGCGCTCGAGTTCGGATTTCAGCGACGCACCCGAGCCCGGTGCACCGGAGAGGTCGCCGCCGACGCAGAAGCTGTTGCCCGGATAGCAGTTGGTGACGCGGCCGGTGCCCGTGGGCGTGCCGCCCGATCCATAGTTGAAGTTGTAGGGCGTACCGTTCTGGTCGAACGCGATCCCCTGCAGCGGCCCGTTATTGATGAGGCCGTAGAGGGCGTACTGATAGGGCTGCGCATAGTCGCGATAGTTGAACTGCGGGAGCCCGTTGTCGGTGACGCCCGTGTTGAGCAGCGTGGTCGCCCGGTACCAGTTGCGGCCACCCGCCAGGTCCGTGCCGAAGTTGCCCGCGCCGACGCCGCCCTCATGGTCGAACTCGCCGCTGACGATCAGGTGCAGGCGATCGTCGAGCAAGGCGGTGCCATAGGCTCCCTGCACGAGCACCTGTTCGTCATCGCCATAGTTGGTGATGCCGCCCTGGACGTTCGCTTTGAAGCCCTCGAACCGGGTGTCGGTGATGAAGTTGACGACGCCGCCGACCGCGTCCGAGCCGTAGGAGGCGGAGGCACCGCCGGTCACGACGTCCACGCGCTTGACCAGCAGCTGCGGGAACATGCTGATGTCGGGAACGCCCGTTACGTTCGCGCCGACGACGCGCTGGCCGTCAAGCAGAGTCAGCGTGCGGATGGGGCCGAGGCCGCGCAGCGAGAAGGAGCTGAGGCCCTGGGTGCCGCTCGACGTGCTGAACGTGCCCGTGGAAGCGCCGGTCGAGCCCTGCAGCGACGGCAACTGCGCGATCGCGTTGAAGATGTTGGGCTGTGCGTTCTTCTGGAGCTGGTCCTCGCCGATCACGGTCGTGGGGGTCGGCGCGTTGAAGCCGGTCGTGATACGGGTGCCGGTCACGACGACCTCGGTGGGCGACGCCTCCGGCTGGGCCGCGGTCGAGCCGGTGATGCCCGGGTCGGCGGGTGTCGCGGTGGTGTCGGTCTGGTCCTGAGGCTCGTTGGGGGGCGTCTGCTGCTGCGCCAAAGCAGGCGCTGAGGCGAGCAGGGCCGCAAGCACCGCGAAGCTGGTAACGTTATCATACGCACGTGTCTTGCGACGACGATCGCGAAGGACCTTGCCCATCATCCATCCCCTCCTTGGTGCCGGCGCGTGCCGTAGTCCGGCGTGGCGTCGTGTCCGTGTGCGTGCATTCTATCCGATGCCGGCAGGCGCAGCATCTACGACCAAAGTCGAAGGGGGCCGATCAGGGCCGCGCCGCGAACAGCGCATGATGCGCGAGGATGAACAGCGTCGCGCCGTCCGGGCCGCCGAACAGAAGTTGGAGTGGACGTTGCGGCACGTCGATGCGCCCTTGCTCGCGCCCATCGGGGCCGTAGACGAAGATCTCGCCGTTCGCGACATAGACGCGTCCATCCGGCCCCACGGCCACGCTTTCCCCGCCGCGCGGCGCAAAGGGCTTGAGGTCGGTCACCGCGCCGCCCGCGCCCAGGAGGCCACTGTAGGTACGATCCTCGGAGCCGTTCGCGACATAGACGCGGGAACCCACCGTGCCGTGGACGAAGCCATAGGTGTCGAGCGTGTCCGAGAACCGCCAGCCCAGGTGATCGGCCGGACCCTGCTGCCAAACGCGGTAGGCAGGAAGCGCGATGCTTCCATCGCGCGAGCGATATTCCAGCGGCTTGGGCAGTGCCATGTCGCGCGCGAACATCTCTGCCAGTGTCGTGAAGCGATCGGTCGCGGGATCATATTGGTCGCGGAACTCGCCGTTGTTCCAGAAGCTCGCGGGCAGGGCGATATGCGCGCCCGTGGCGGCGGAGGCGGGAGTCGGCGCGATGATCCGCGGCGCCTGGGGAGTCGCGGGATCGATGCTGTACACCGTCGCTGCCGGGCCGGCGGATGACAGCACCATCAGCTTGCCGGAGCGGTCGACGGCGAGATTGACCGGATCGAGCGGCGCGTCGGCGACGATCGACAGTCCCTCCCTCTCCGACCAGCCATGGATGCGCTGGAACTGACGGTCGACGAAATAGAGCTTGCCCGCCGGGTCCACGGCGCCACCGCCCAGCGAGTAGAAGCCCTCCGCCAGCATGCGTACCGGCGCGAGGGAGGGGCTGGCTGCCGGTGCCGGCGCGTCCGTCACGTCGAGCACCGCGAACTCGCGTTCGCGCACCGCGGCGCGGCGAGTCACGTCGACAATCGCGTTCTCATACGGATATTTGCTGGCGCGCAGGTATGTCCCGCATCCGTTGCCATCGCAGGTGGCAAAGCCGCTCTCGGCGTTCACGTGCACGTTGCGGAAGCGGATGCCACTCGAACCCTCCAGCGTCACGGCTGCAGGCGCGGGCTGGAGCGAGCGGGTGACGCGATAGGCGTGCAGATTGGCAAAGAGGATGTCGCGCGAATTGCGGACCTCCAGCGCCACCGCGTCCCGGCTCTCCCCCGCTTCCTCCTCCGTCTGCGGCGCCAGGAATTGCCAGTTGCGGACGCGGTCGAGCACGATCTCGGCGCGCCGGTGATGCTCGGCCGACATCTGATAGACGTAGCCCGGCGTGCTGGTGTCCGACACGTAGAGCCCCGCCTGGGCATAGGTGTTGGGCGTCCACAGCCCGTTGAAGGTGCCGCCGCCGTCGTCGGTGACCCACAGGCTGGCATATTGGCCGTCCCAGCGCTTCTTGGGGTCGAGGTCGGCCGTGTGGTTGGCGTTGTACGGATCGAAGCGGCTGCCGTCGGCAAGGAAGGTGCCGTGACCACCCTGGAACTTGACGTCGTCCACCAGCGATCGTTCGCCTGCACGCCACAAGAGCGCGGTCGCACGCGGATTGGTGCCGCCCGTGAACAGGCCCAGGCCGGAGACGATCGCGTCCCCGCCTTTCGCGCTCTCGATCAGCGCGCGCGGGCTGCCGACGCCGCGGAAGGACGCACTGTCCTCGGCGAGGACGATCTGCGTCATGCTGGGATGCAGGCCGATCAGCACGCTGTCGGGGCGCAGCTTCAGCGTGTCGGCGACGCGATAGAAGCCGGCCGGAAAGTAGAGTACCCGGCGGCTGTCGATCGCCCGCTGGATCGCGGCGGTGTCGTCGGTCGCGTTGTCGCCACGCACCCCCAGGTCCCGCACGTTCACCCAGTCGGAGACCGGCGGCAGCAGGCGGATCGCGCGATCGCGGCGGCGCGGGGTGCCCGGGAGCGGTGCGGCGTCCATGCGCGTCGCGTAGCTGCCGGTGGCGCCCAGCGCGGGCACGGTCAGCCCATAGGTGAACTCGCGCACGCGGTAGCGGCTGCCTTTGCCGGCCACCGTCTGGCCGCTGTCGCGGAAGCGCGCGAAGACCGGCGTACCCGTCGCCACCGCATTGTCGAAGCCGACCTGCGTGTACGCATTGCCTTCGTTGCTGATGATGACGCCGGCTTGCGAGACATTCTCGAAGCGGACGTCTTTGCCCCACAGCCAGTCGCCATAGCCGCGGTCGATCTCGATCCCGACGGGCACGTTGCGGAAGCTGGTGTTGACCAGCGTGAGGCCGGCCTCGTGCTCGCGGATCGCGGCGTCGCGCTGTCCTTCGAAGGTCGAGTCCAGCAGCGTGTACTGCCAGGCCGGGGAAGGCTTTTCGGTGAGGATGCCATAGCGGCCGCCAAAGAAGCGCAGGTTCTGGCCCAGGTTGCCGACCTGGTAGATGCCGGCGAGGGCGGAGCCGAGGTGGAAGTCGATGTGGCTCAGATAGGTATGCTGGGCGGTGTGGAACCGGACCGCGGTTGCCGCTGGATTGCCGCTGCCGATCTCGAAGTCGACGTTCGCCATGGCGGAGTAGAAGGTGCCGGAATTGGCGTCGGCAATGCCGGGGTTGAACGGCACGCTGGTGGGCGGCGGCACGGGCACGCGCGGGCCTGACCCCTCCGGTGCGGGGCGGTTGCCGGTGAAGAAGATCATGTTGCCGATGCCGCTCTGGAAGCCGGGCGTGTTGGGTGTCAGCACGAAGACAGGGCGCTTCTTGCCGACCCCGAACAGGCGCACGCCCGGCCAGACATAGAGGGTGCGGGTGATCCGGTACCGACCGGAGGGAAGGAAGACGAGACCGCCGCCGCCCTGGCCCGCCGCCGCATCGATCGCCTGCTGGATCGCGGCGCTGTCGTCGGTGGTGCCGTCGCCCTGTGCCGAAACGGTGACGGCGCGGGGGTCGTTGGGCGCGCTGGCGTAGACCGACGTCGAGCCGGGCGCCGCCAGTGCCGGCAGGGCGGTGCCGGCGAGCAGCAGCGCCGGGAGCAGACGGAGGGCGGTGCTGGCTGTCATGGCGATGCGTCCCTTGATCGCTGCGCGAGTGTGCCCGCCTGGATAGTTCGGCCTCCCCAGAGTGGCGACCTCGACCAAGGTCGCAATGGCCAAGCAGTTCGCCAGCCCCAATACCGCCCGGGCAACACGGCCGGCCGGCCAAAGCTGAGGGCACAGGCGTGCAGGCACAACGGCAAGGGATCGACCGACCGCGCGCGATCGTGGTGATGGGGGTGAGCGGCACAGGCAAGACGACGCTGTCGGCAAGGCTCGGTGCAGAGCTCGGCTGCCCCGTCTTGGAGGGCGATGCCTTTCACTCGGCCGCAAGTGTCGCCAAGATGCGGGCCGGCCACCCCCTGACCGATGCGGATCGCTGGCCCTGGCTCGACCGGCTGGGGCGCGCGATCGGCGAGGCAAGCTCGACTGAGGGGATCGCCTTTGCCGCCTGTTCGGCGCTCAAGCGCGCGTATCGCGAGCGGCTGGCCGCCGCGTCGGCGGTGCCGATGTATTTCGTCCTGCTCGACACCGCTCGCGAGGAGATCGCGCGGCGCATGGCGGGCCGCGACGGCCATTACATGCCGCCCAGCCTGCTCGACAGCCAGTTGGCGACGCTGGAGCGTCCCATGCCGGACGAGCGCGCACTGACGTTGGATGCGGCGCGGACGCCGGAGAGGCTGTGCGCCGAGGTCCGCGCCTGGCTCGACCTCGTGCCCGCGTCCCGCTGAGGGGGAGCGGCAATCACGGCATCAGCCGCTTGCGTCCCTGCGACAGATGCCAACGCATCGCCAGCGCCGCACCATCGGCATCGCGGGCGCGGATCGCGTCCACGATCGCGTCATGCTCGTCCATCATCGCGCCGATCACCTCGGGCGGGCGCGCGCGCGAGATCTCGACGCCTGCGCGCAGGATCTGCATCACCGCGTCCCGCAGGTGATCGAAGACCGGCGGGAACGCCGCGTTGCCGGTGGCCTCGGCGATGCTGCGGTGCAGGTTCCAGTCCTCGTCATGCGCGGGCGCGTTCGAGAGGAGCGCGGCGCGCAACGCGCTCAGCGCCCGCTCGATCGCCTCGAGTTGATGGTGCGAACGCCGCTGCGCCGCCAGCCGTGCCGCCTCCGCCTCCAGCACGAAGCGTACTTCGTAGGTGCCCAGCGTTGCCGCCAGCGCGTCCATCGGCATGTGCGAGCCGAGCCGGTCGGACGGCCGCCGCTTCACATAGGAGCCCGCGCCTCGACGTGCCTCGGTGATGCCGTCGGAGGCGAGGCGGGCGAGCGCCTCGCGCACGATGGTGCGCGACATGCCGAACAGATCGGCCAGCCGGGCCTCGGAGGGTAGGCGATCCCCGCTCACCATCCCCTGATCGTTGATGATCCGGACGATCTCCGTATAGGCGCGATCCGCGAGACGTCCCTCGCTCATGGAAGATCCCCAACCGGCTCCGCGGGCCGGCTTCGCCCGTGGTCAGACGACATAGCTGAGCGCCAGGACCAGCAGGAGGCCGACCACCGAAATGGCCGTTTCGAGCAGCGACCAGGTGCGGAACGTGTCGGCGGTGCTGGTGCCGACATAGCTCTTGACCAGCCAGAAGCCGGGATCGTTCACATGGCTGAAGAACACCGATCCGGCGCCCACGGCCAGCACCACCAGTTCGGGGGAAACGCCGGAACCGGCGACCACACCCGGCATGATGCCCACCGCAGTGATCGTCGCCACGGTCGCCGAGCCGGCGGCCAGGCGGATGCCGACCGCGATCAGCCAGCCGAGCAGCAGCGGCGAGATGGCGTACATCAGCACGACCCGCGCGAGCAGGTCCGACAGGCCGGCCGTCACCAGCACCTGCTTGAGCGCGCCGCCCGCACCGATCGCGAGCAGGATCGCACCGGCAGCACCCATGGTTTCGAACCAGACCGCGTCCTGGATCGCCGCCTCGCGCAGGCGCCTTCCGAACAGCAGCGGCAGCGCGAGCAGGTTGGCGATCAGCAATGCCACGACCGGGTTGCTCGCGGCGGCAAGCGCCGTGTTGCCGCGCAACCCAGGCAGCATCTGCCCGATCTCGCCCGCGGCGATCAGGACGACGGGGAGAAGCACGATGAGCAGTGCGCTCCCGCGCCCGGGTATCGCGATGTCCAGCCGGTGGTCGGTGAGAACCGGCGCCTCCAGCCGCACGCCGCGTGCGGTGACCTTTGCCAGCATCGGCCCTGCCACGATCGCCGTCGGGATCGCGATTACGATGCCGTAGAGCATCGTGCGGCCGAGGTCGGCGCCCAGCGCCTCGACGGCGAGCAGCGGACCGGGATGCGGGGGCACCAGCGCGTGGACGACGCCCAGCCCCGCGAGCGCCGGCATGATCAGGCGCAGCTTCGCCGCATCCCGTTCGGCAGGATCGTTGCCCGCCATCGATTCGGCTGCCGCGACCACGATCGGCAGCAACAGCACCAGGCCCGTCTCGAAGAACAGCGGCAGGCCGATGACGATCGCGATGCCCAGAGTAGCCCAGGGTGCGGCTCGGGCGCCCGTGAGCTGTAGCGCCCCCTTCGCCAGCGTGGCGGCGCCGCCCGACAGATGCAGCATCGCGCCGAGCGACAGGCCAAGTGCCACGACCAGGCCGGTGCCGCCGATGATGTCGCCGACGCCCTTCTGCACCGCCTTGGCGGTTTCCGGCAGGGGAAGGCCTGCGAGCAGACCGACGGTGAAAGCGCCGCAGAGCAGACCGATGAAGGGGTGGAGGCGGCCGCGCACGATCATCAGCACTGCGAGCAGAATGCCGCCCAGCGCCGCGCCGATCAGACGAAGGTCTTCGCCGGTCATCCTGCGAGCCCGTGGAAATACGCGCGAGAAACCAGCGCTTCGGCCATCGACATCCCTCCCAAGGGTCTGGCGGCATTTTGCCTTCCGCCCATAGCTGTAGGACAGGTTTTTGCGGATCAGCAATGAAAAAGGCTTGATCAGGCTCAAATAGAGGGATCATACTCAAAACCTGTCCAACCGAATCCACAAGAGTGGAGCGCTGGACCAAGAGGCCGCCTGGACCGCGCGTCCGGTCGGACAAGGCCAAAGAAGCCGACCAGGAGGAGGATGTCGATGGGAGGGACCGCCCAACAGACTCGCCGATCCGAACCGCTCGCGAGCCACGCGGCCGAGTTCGGTCTGGCGCAACTGACACCTACGCAGATCAAGGTTCTGCGCGGTGTCCACTCAGGGCTACTCAACAAGCAGATCGCCTTCGACCTCGGCATCGCCGAGGCGACCGTGAAGGCGCACATGACCGCATTGATGCGCAAGCTGAACGTGCGCAATCGTACCCAGGTGGCGATCGCCGCACAGGCGCTGGGCCACCACCTTTCCTGAGATCACCGCTACGCACGGGCCGGAACACGGCTGCATTCGGCGCTTCCGTCCGCGCAAAAATGATAACGATACCAGAACAGAGGGAGATGATGGATGAAGGCGACCTGGCTGCTCGGCGCGGCGGCATTGATGCTGCCCGCCCCGGTTCTGGCAAAGTCATCATCGGTCTACCTCCAGGCTCCCGATGACCCGCGTGCGATCACCGTCCGGGGCGTCGGCGACGGACGTGCGGACGATAGCGCCGCGATCCAGCAGGCGATCGATGCCGCAGCGGAAGGCGGCCACGGGGGCGTGGTCTTCCTTCCCTCCGGCCGATACCGGATCAGCCGCACCATCTTCGTGAAGTCGGCCGTGCGGGTGTTCGGCGTCGGCCCGACCCGTCCCGAGATCATCCTTGGGGACAACACCGCCGGCTTCGGCTCGGGCGTTGCGGCGATGGTGGCTTTCACGGGCGAGGACCAGTATCGTGTCGGCAAGGCGCCGGTGCCGCCGCGCACCAGCGTGCCGTTCGATCCGAGCATCTTCGATGCCACGTCGAGCACCTTTTATTCGGCGCTGTCCAACGTGGATTTCCGCATCGGCGCGGGCAATGCGGGCGCGGTCGCGGTGCGTTTCCGCGTCGCGCAGCACGGCTATCTGCGCCACGTCGACTTCCACATCGGCTCCGGGCTGGCGGGCGTCTACCAAGCGGGCAACGAGTTCGAGAACCTGCGCTTCTATGGCGGCCGCTATGGCATCATGTCGGAGAAGACCTCGCCTGCCTGGCAATTCACGCTGATCGACTCCGAGTTCCAGGGCCAGCGCGATGCCGCGATCCGCGAGCATGAGGTGGACCTGACCCTCGTCAACGTCGCCATCCGCGACACGCCGGTCGGGATCGAGATCGACCGCGGCTACTCCGACTCGCTGTTCGGCAAGCAGGTGCGGTTCGAGAATGTCTCGAATGCGGGCGTGCTGATCTCCGAAGAGAACAACGTCTTTACCCAGGTCGGCTTCGCCGATGCGGTGGCGGTCAATACGCCAACGTTCGCCCGCTTCCGCGACAGCGGGAAGACGGTGGCCGGGTCCGGCGCCCGCTACCAGGTCAAGGACTTCTCCTACGGGCTGAAGCTCGCCGGGCTGGGCACCATCGGTGACTATGCGACCGACGTCGAGATGGCGCCGCTCGGTCGCACGCCGGCGCGCCCGGCGGCGAAGATCCGCGCGTTGCCACCCGTCTCGCAATGGACCAACGTCCGCAACCTCGGCGTGAAGGGCGACGATACGACCGACGATACGGCGGCGTTGCAGCGGGCCATCGACACCCACCGTGTGCTGTATCTGCCGATGGGGCGGTACCGCGTCACCGACACGCTCAAGCTGCGTCCGGACAGCGTGCTGATCGCGCTCCACCCGAGCCTCACCCACCTCTATCTACCGGACGAGACGCCGGCGTTCATGGGCGTTGGCGGGCCCAAGGCGCTGATCCAGAGCGCCAAGGGGGGCAATGCGATCGTCCACGGCCTCGGGCTGTGGACCGGTGGCGTGAACCCGCGCGCGACGGCGCTGCTGTGGCGCGCGGGCGAGGCGTCGGAGGTCAACGACGTCAAGATCCAGGGCGGCGGCGGCACCGTGCTGACCAAGGGCAGCCCGATCGGCTTCGGCGATCCGCGTGCGCGCTTCGACGGGCAATATCCCAGCATCTGGGTGACGGATGGCGGCGGCGGCACCTTTGCCGCGCTGTGGTCGCCCAACACGCTGGCGTCCGCCGGCTTCTACGTCTCGGACACCAAGACGCCGGGGCACGTCTACCAGTTGTCGGCCGAGCACCACTATCGTGCCGAGATCGTGCTCAAGAACGTCGAGAACTGGGAGTTCCTGGCGCCGCAGACCGAGCAGGAGGTGCAGGACGGCGTCAACGCGGTCTCGACCGAATTCCACAACTCCCGCAACATCCTGTTCGCCAACTACCACGGCTATCGCGTGACGCGGTCGATCAAGCCGATGGATGCGGCGGTGAAGCTCTACAACTCGGGGGACATCCGCTTCCGCAACGTCCATGTGAACGCCGAGAGCGGCTTTGCGAGCTGCGACGCGAAAGGCTGCGGCACCTTTACCCGCGTCAGCAAATTCCCGTTCGAGAATGCGATCAAGGACATGACCCGGCAACAGGAGGTCCGGGAGCGGGAGTTCGCGCGCCTCGACCTGCCTTCCGCGCCCACGGTCGCCGCAACCCAGTCCGGGGTGCCGGTGTCGCCGGGCGTGGAGAAGCTCGCCGACGGCTTCTACTCGATCGCGGGCGGGGCGGTGGATGCCAACGGCAAGCTCTTCTTCATCGACCGCTTCTTTCAGCGCATCCACGGCTGGTCCAAGCCCGAGGGGCTGACGATCGTCGCCGACGCGCCGCTCGACGCGGTCAACCTGGCGGTCGATCGTTCCGGCGACCTGCTGGTGCTCTCCTCGGCGGGTCGGGACGGAACGGTGTTCAGCATCGATCCGAAGAAGCCGGCCGATGTCCGCGTGATCGCACCGACGCCGGTCCGCGCGCACAACGGCGCCTCGACCCTGCTCCCGGTCAACGTCTGGGCGAATGGCGAGTTCGCCGACCGCATCGATCCCGCGACCTACGCCTACCCGCCGCTATCCCACTTCTTCGTCGACAAGCTGGGGGAGGCGAAGGCGCAGGAATATGTCTCCCCGGATGGATCGCTGGTGCTGCCGGCCTTCCGCGTGTGGAACCAGGGGCCGGACGATCACCGCGGGTGGCGCTGGTCGGACACCCTCGACGCCTATGGGCTGGTCGCGGCCGATGCCGAGGGTCGAGTGGTCGTCACCAACGCTTCGGAGAACCGGACCTACAGCGGCCGGGTGGCCGAGGGCGGCCGGGTGACCGACCTCAAGATCGTGGCGGATCGCGGCGGCGAGAGCGTGGCCCGGGATGCTGCCGGCAACCTCTATGTCGCGAACGGGCAGGTGTTCGTCTATGGCCCGGACTCGCGCCTCCAGCGGCGGATCGACGTGCCGGAGCGGCCGCTGCAACTGCTGCTGGGCGGACCGGACCGGCGGACGCTCTACATCCTCACCCATCACAGCCTGTACGCGACCGGCATCTGATCGCGGTGTGCCGGCGGCGGAGTGTCCCCGCCGCCGGGCCCGCTCAGGCCAGGCGCTGGAGCGGCCCGCGGGAGGTCGCCCGGAAACGGGCGGCCACTGCGGTCGTGTAGGGCTTTGCGACGATGGTGGAGACGGTCGCGAACTCCGCGACCGCCGCCTCCCGCGTGAGCGTCAGGCGGAGGAAGCCCTTGTTGTCCTGGTCGCAGAACTGCACTTCCTCGTTCGCGTCCGCGATCAGCCGGCCGATGCCCGGCAGCAGAGAACCATAGGAAGGGCTGCTGATCGCGGTCGTGCCGAACTCGACCGCGGCAAGCGTGCCCTTCTGGTCGTGGAGGTCGTTGGCCCAGGCAGCGTGGCTGTCACCCGACAGCACGATCGGCCGCGATCCTGCCCGGCGGAAGCTGGCGTACAGCCGCTCGCGCGCGGCCGGATAGCCGTCCCAGCTGTCGAAGTTGAACGGCAGGCCGGCGCGATAGGAGGCGAGCGCCGCGGCCATCCGCTCGCGATAGGCGCCGGGCATCTTCGCCATCATCGCCGCGTAGCGTTCCGCGCCGAGCTGGCGCTCAACGTCGGGGCCTGCGACGCGCGCCATCACCACCTGGTTGCCCAGCACCTGCCACGGCTTGCCCGCCTTCACCGAGGCTGCAAGCGTTCCCTCGAGCCAGCGCTGCTGACGCGGGCCCAACAACTCCCGATCGGCGCGCGCACGCTCCGCCATCATCGGCGCATAATCGGCTTGGGTCGGAGCCGCGCCCTTGGCCGCGACCTGGCGCGCGCGGGCGAGAAGGCGGGTCTCGACCATCGCCAGGGTCGCCAGATCGCCGAATTCGAAGCTGCGGTTGATTGCGTCCCACGGCTCGCCCGGGCGCGGGTCGCGGATCGGCATCCATTCGAAATAGGCCTGCATCGCTGCCGCCTTGCGCTTCTCCCAGTCGCCCTCGGTGGCGGCGTCGTGGTTCTCGGCGCCGTGCATCCAGCTGTCGTTGGCGACCTCATGATCGTCCCACACGCAGATAAAGGCGGCGCGGGCGTGGGCTGCCTGCATGTCCGGGTCGCGCTTCACCTGCGCGTGGCGGAGGCGGTAATCGGCGAGCGTCAGGATCTCGTGCCGGGGCTCTGGCAGGCGGCCAAGCTTGGCGCCCATCTCCGCGCCATAACCTTCCGCGCCATATTCATAGATATAGTCGCCCAGGTGGAGCACCGCGTCGAGCCGGTCGCTGCGCGCGATCGCGTCGTACGCGTTGTAGAGCCCGCCCGGATAGAGCTGGCAGGAGACCACCGCGAACACCAGTTCCGCCGTCGCACCGGTCGGGAGCGTGCGGAAGCGGCCGACGGGCGAGCGCGTGCCGTCTTCGCTCGTGAACCAGAACCAGTATTCGGTGCCGGCGGATAGGCCGCTCGCCGCGACCTTGGCCGTGAAATCGCGTGCCGCGCGGGCCACGACCTCGCCCGAGGCGATCGGCGCTGCGTCCGCGGCCGGGGCTACGTGCCAGCGCAGCGGAACGTCGGCGTTGGACCCGGCGGGCGGGGTGGCTCGCGTCCACAAGATCGCGCCGTCTGCGGCGGGATCGCCGCTTGCGACCCCATGGTCGAAGCGGCCCGTGGCCGGTGCCGCGCCGGCGCCTGCGGGCAACGTCAGGGCAAGGCCCGTTCCCAGCAGGGACAGGGCGCCGCGGCGGTTGATCGTCATCGAAAATGCTCCCCAAATCTGCCGCGGCCACTAAGCAGCGCGCGCGACACTTCGGTTGCGGAGGCGTGACATTTTGGGGAAGCGCGCGTCACCGCCGCGTCATGCGGCTGCCGCCGCTTTGTCACCTGTCCTCCCTAGTCGGGCCGCGTCGCCGTTTGGGGGAAAACAGAAAGATGCGGAAGTTTGGGTTGGGGTTCGTGCTGGCAACGCTCGGCGCGGGAGTTTCTTCGGGAGCGCTGGCGCAGGCAAGTGCACAGCCGGAGAGCGACGGGTCGGCGTTCGAAGCGGGCGACGTCATCGTCACGGCACAGAAGCGGGCGCAGCGGATCGAGGACGTGCCGGTCACGGTCACCGCGCTGTCGGGCGCGCACATGGCCGACATCGGCGTGTCCGAACTCGACGAGGTGGCGGCGTTCATCCCCGGCCTTCAGGTGCAGGAGCAGAGCGCCAACAACCCTGGGTTCGTGATCCGCGGCATCACCTCGGACTCGGGCTCCGCACAACAGGGCGCGCGCGTCACGCTCTACTACAACGGCGTCGACATCAGCCGTTCGCGTGGCGCCTATCAGGACCTGTACGACCTGGCCCGCATCGAGGTGGTGAAGGGTCCGCAGGCGACGCTGTTCGGCACCGCGGCTGCGGTCGGCGCGATCAGCATCGTGCCGGCCGCGCCCGAGCCGGGCTTCTCCGGAGAGGTCGCCGGCTCCTACGGCAACTTCGATCGCACCCAGGTTTCCGGCTTCCTGAACGCGGGGGACGAGGTGCTCGCGGGGCGTATCGCCTTCGCCTACAAATACCGCCGCGGCTATGTTCGCAATATCGCCGGCGATCCCGACGTTCCGAACCAGAACCAGGGCCGGGTCGATCAGGACGACCTCAATGGCCAGGACCAGCGCGGCATCCGCGGATCGCTTCGCTGGCAGCCGAGCGATGCGGTCACCGCGGACCTGGTCCTCACCTATGACGGGCAACGCAATCCCGGCACCGCGTTCAAGTCGCGCGCGCATGCCCCCACCGGCGGGCAGACCGGCGACTATGGCTATGCCGAGCTGTCGGGTTCTCCCTACAGCGAGGAGGTGCTCGGCGCCCGCAAGCTGGGACTGGACCGCAACGTCTATGACGCCAATCTGACGGTGAACGTCGACCTGGCGGACGGCATCCGCTTCACGACCGTCAACGGCTTCCGCCATTTCGACGCGCTGGAGGTGTTCGACGCTGATGGCGGCCCGGCCTGGTACCTCGAGTTTGCCGAGGATGCGAAGGGGGAGCAGTGGAGCCATGAGGGCCGCTTCTCGTTCGAAGGTGCCGAGTATCGCGCCGCCTTCGGCTGGAACGCCTTTTTCGAAAACGGCTACCAGCGGGTGCCCTTCTCGACGGAGGAAGGGACCTATCTCGCCTGCTCGGTGGCGGCAGCCTATGCGCCGATCCGCGCTCAGCTCCAGGCGGCCGGGATTCCGACGGGAACGGGCTGTGTTCTGCCGAACGGCACCATCCCGGCGACGCAGGTGACGTCGATCGTCACCGGCGGGGCGCTTCGTGAGCTTCCCTACGCGTCCGAGTTCAGCAACTACGGCAACAACGACACTTATTCGGTGTTCGCCGACGCCACCTGGATCCCGACGCCGCGCCTGGAACTGACCGCGGGCGCCCGCGTGCTGATCGAGGACCGCAAGTCCGGCTACAGCTCGATCCAGCCCAATTCCGTGATCCTGGCCGCGCTCGGCATTCGCACCAGCCTGATCGGCACCGCGAACACGCAGGGCGCGAAGCTGACGGCGCAGCGCAGCTTTGCGGCGCTGTTGCCGCGGTTCAATGCGCTGTTCCGGCTGAACGACAGCCTCAACCTCTATGGCACCGTCAGCAAGGGCCGGCGCTCGCCGGTCGTGCAGCTGAGCGCCGCCAACAGCGCCGCCGGCGTGGTGCCGAACCTCCAGCTGGTGCCCGAGGAGACGGTATGGAATTACGAAGGCGGCATCAAGGGCCGGGTCGGCCCGTTCACCGGCGCGGCGTCCGTCTTCTACCAGCGGTACAAGGGGTTCCAGGTCTCCGTCACCGGCGAGGACGGCGTCACCCGGACGCAAAGCGCCGGATCGGCCGACAATCTGGGCGTGGAGCTGGAGGCGAGCTTGGCGATCTCGCCCGTGCTGACCCTGTTCGGCAGCTTCTCCTACCTCGACGGCGGGATCGCGGATGATGCGGCGAACGGCGTCTATGCCGGCAACCGCTTCCGCCTGCAGCCCGACACGACGGCGTCGGGCGGCGCATCGCTGCGCGTGCCGGTCGGCAACTGGACGCTCTATGCGACGCCGACCGTCACCTACCGATCGAAGGTGTACTTCGAGGTCCCGAACAACGAAGCGATCAGCCAGGACGGCTATGCGCTGGTCAACCTGCGCGCCGGCATCGAAACCGCGGACGGCCGCTATCGCATCGGGGGCTTTGCGCGGAACCTGACGGACGAGCAGTATCTGATCGACGCCGGCAACACCGGCGGCGGCTTCGGCATTCCCACCTACATCGCAGGCGAACCACGCTTCTATGGCGTGGAACTGGGCGCCCGCTTCTGAACCCTGCCGCCGCCGCCCGCTTCGGGCGGCGGCGCGCTAGAAGCGGTCGGTGATGCGGCCGTCGATCTGCCGGTCCTTCAGCCAGCGGGCGCCGGTGCTGCGAAATCCGGTGACATCCGTGAGCGCGAAGGTCTCGCCCCGCGGCGCGCGTAGGTTGGTGATGTCCGCATCGGCTACGTCCTCCAGCCAGATCGCCGGCCGCGGGTCGGGCGCCGCGGTCGCGATTTCGACATGGTGCATCTCGAGATTGCGCAGGTGGCGCGCGAAAAGGCCGGTGGCGGGAAGGTCTCCGAACATGGTGGCCTCGGGATAGCCGAGCTCGTTTTCGGGCGGACGCACCTGCGCCATCGCCGCCGGCGCGCCGCCGACATGGTGGAGATAGACGTCGGAGAGGGACACGTCCTCTATCGGATGGCCGGCGAGCCCGGCGAAGACCGAGGGCAGGGGCGTCGCGTTGCTGCTAGTGACGTTCTGGATCATGATCCGCTTGAGCGTGCCGATCGGCCGTCCGGCGGGGCCGCGCATCCGCTTGCCCAGGCGCAGGAACAGGGGCGCGTCGACGATCCCGCGCATGGTGATGTTGCTGATCGCGAAATCCTCAATCACGCCGCCGTCGACCGTCTCGATCGCGAGGCCGCGGCTGTCCTCGAACACGCAGTTGCTGATCGCGACGTTGCGGAAGCCGCCGTTGGTCTCGGTCCCGAACTTGATGCGGCCGTGGATCTGGGGGGCGAAATCGGCCGGCATCTTGCGGAAGCTGCCGTCGATCACCGAGCCGACCTGGTAGTTGCCCGTGACGAAGCAGTTGGCGATCGTCAGGTTCTCGGTGATGCGCGGCTCGCCCAGTGCGTAGCTCGACTTGGGGCAGATGCCGTCGTCCCAGGGCGAGTTCACCGTGCAGTTGGTGACGCGGACGTTGCGGCAGCAGTCGATGTCGAAGCCGTCGCGATTGGTGTCCACGACGACATTGTCGATCGTCAGGTTGTCGACGCCGGTCGCGAGCAGCGCGAACCAGCCGCCCTCCAGCACCTTGAAGTCGCGCAGCAGGACGTTGCGGCAGTTCTTGAGCGCGATTGCCTTGTTTCCGGTGCCCGGGCCCGAGGGGTCCTTCAGCCAATTGTCCTTGCCATCGCCGCGGCCGAGCCCTTTGCCCCAGATGAGGCCGGGGCCGAGGATCGCGATGTCGTGCAGCCCCTCGCCCCAGATCAGGCTGTTGCGCCAATGGCTGTGGCCGAAATCCTGGAAGCCCACCGCACGCGGATCCTGCGGCTCGGCGACGTCATAGCCGGCGGTGGCGGTCGGGGCGGCAGCGAGGATCGTCGCACCCTGGTCCAGGTAGAGCGACACCCGGCTCTTCAGCCGGATGGTGTGGGCGGCATAGGTACCGGCGGGGAACACGACGGTGCCGCCGCCCCGCGCCGCCGCGTGGTCGATCGCGCGGTTGATCGCGGAGGTGTCGAGCGCACGGCCATCGCCCTTCGCCCCGAAACGGCGCACGCTCACCCAGCCGCCCCCCGCCACCTGCCCGGCGGCCCAGGCGGGGGACAGGAGCAAGCCACCGGCGGCAACGGCTCCGCCCAGCAGCACGGTACGACGATCGATCAGCATCCTGTCTCTTCTCCGCAAACCCGGGGTGGGCGAGCCCACCCCGCCAGGTCAGAACTTCGCGGTCGCGCCGAGGAAGAACTCCGGCCCGAGCACGTCGTAGGTGGCCGAGAAGGTGTTGGCGCTCGGCCCCTGGGTGGTGATCGGGGGCTTGTTGTTGAGCACGTTGTTGACGCCGCCGAAGAACTCCACCTTGTCGGTCACGCCCAGGCTGAACGAGACGTCGACATAGTTCTGCGCGGCGAGGCGCGGATAGGCGAAGTTGGTGATCGGCGGGGCGGTTTCCGCATTCTGGCGCAGCGGCACGATGTAGCGGTCGGTGGTGACCGGCCCGATGTAGCGATGGCGGACGCTCGCCGAGAAATCGCCGATGTTGAGCGTCGCCCGCGTGGTGCCGCGCCATTCCGGCAGCGGCTGTCCGCAGGTGGGACCGAACGAGCCGACGCACTTGTTCTTGATGTCCGGGAAGGCCGCCACCGGCGTCGAGGTGAAGTCGAGCAGATAGGTGAAGGTGGAGCTGAGCTCGACCGAGGTATCGCCCGAGCCGATGTCGAAGCGATAGCGGCCGGCGAAGTCGATGCCCTCGGTCTGGAGCGCGCCCGTGTTCGCGTTCAGGATGCGGGCGACATAGGGATCGTTGATCTCGCCCGTGCGGGGATCGCGGTTGAGTGCGCGACAATATTCGCTGTTTGCGTCCTGCAGCGTCAGATAGCAGAGGTTGAAGGTGTTCTGCAGCCCGCCGCCGAGTGCAGCGACCGCCCCCTTCAGGTCGATGTTGAAGTAATCGACGCTGAGGTACAGGCCGGGCGCGAAGCGCGGCGTGATGACGGCGCCTGCCGTGTAGGTGTTGGACTTTTCGGCATCGAGGTCGGGGTTGCCGCCGAAGTCCGCGGGGATGATCGCGTTCGGCTGCACCTCGGGCGAGAAGACGGCGGCCGCTGGCACGCCGGTCGCGATGCACACCGCGCGAACCGCGTCGGTCTGCTGCGACACCGGCGCGCGGCTCGAGCAGGGATCGGTCGCTGCGCCGACGACGCGATTGATGCCGCCGTAGAGCTCGCCCACGTTGGGTGCGCGGATCGCGCGCTGATACTGGCCGCGCAGGGTCAGGTCGCGGGATACGCGCCAGTCCAGGCCGGCCGAATAGGTCCACTGCCCGCCGACGCCTTTCAGGCTGTAGTCGGAGTAGCGGAACGCGCCGTTGAACGCGAGATGCTCGATCAGCGGCGTGTTGTGGATCAGCGGGATGCGGACTTCGCCGAAGGCCTCCTTCACCGACACCGAGCCCTGCGTGGGGAGGCCCGGATTGAAGCCGGCGACGTCCCCGGACGCGAGGAAGGAATCGGGCGAGAAGGTCGCGCTGACCTTGCGCCATTCGAAGCCGCCCGAGAAGCCCGCCCCGCCGGCAGGCAGGTTGACGAGATTGCCGGTGAGGCTTGCTTGCGCGACCTGCTGGGTGGCGACGGTGGTGTTGGTCGCGTTGATGCGGATCGCGCTGGCGCATTCCGCGCTGACGTTCGCGCCGAAGATGTTGCACAAGGGGGGCGCGCCGCCTTCCGAAAGCAGCGACTCCTGGAGCCGGCTGCGCGACAGGGCGTTGCGTAGCTGCAGCGTGTTCTCGCTGCGCGAGTAGGTGTAATAGGCGTCCCACTTCAGGTCGGTCAGGAAGTTCTCGGACGCGTTCCCGAGATCGCCGCGCAGGCCCCAGGCGCCGCGATAGACGTTGCGCCGCTCGGTCGCGGCCCGCGCGCCGACCTCGACGTAACGGCGGCCAGCAGTGACGAGCGCGAGGCCATCGCCCGGGTTGTTGATCCGGGTGGCGGTGCCGCTGGTGACGGTCGTCGGTCCGGTCTCGGCGAGGTCGAGCTGCCGGAAGACCTCCTGCAACGCGGGCGTGAGATAGGGATTGTCGACGTTGAACAGCGTCGGCGAGCCGACGTTGGTCGGCGCGAGCCGGGCATCCACCTCGTTGTGCGAATAGTGGAGCTCCATGTAGCCGGTGATCGAGTCGGTGAAGTCATAGTGCGCGAAGCTGTTGATCATCCAGCGCTTCTGCGGCTGGATGAGGTAGTTGTCCGGACCGAGGTTGAAGTCGTCCTGCGGGGTAAGCGCCGGCCGGGCGGAGGAGCCTTCGTCGTTGAAGGTGAAGCCGCGGCCACCGAGGCCGCTCAGGCCGGCTGCGGCATAGGCGGCGTTCAGCGCGGCGTTGGTGCCACCGAAGGCCGGAATGCCGGAGAAGCGGCCGTTGGGGATGTCGCCCGATCCGCTCGCGACGAAGCCGAGCTCGCCGCCGCCGGCGACACAGCCGAGCCCCGCTGCCGGCGTGAACGGCGTTCCGGGCCCGGTGGCGCTTCCCGAGCCGGGCACGACGCAACCATCGGCGAGCGACAGATAGGCGAAGCTACCCCGCTGGCCGCGGGTGATGGAGCCGCGGTCGAGATAGTTCATCGAGACCACGGCGTTCCCGCGCCCTTCGGCGAAGTTGCCGCCGACCGTGAGATCATAATTATAGGTGGGCGTGCTCGTCGGTCCGGCCAGGTTGAGCTGCGCGCGCGCCTCGACCCCTTCGAAGTCGGTGCGCATGATGAAGTTGACGACGCCGGTGATCGCGTCCGAGCCATAGACGGCCGAGGAGCCGCCGGTGACGATCTCGGTCCGGGCGATCAACGTCGAGGGGATGGTGTTGAGATCGACGACCTGTTCCGGCCCGAAGATCGCGAAGCGCCGGCCGTTCACCAGCACCAGGTTGCGCGTCGAGCCGAAGCCGCGAAGGTTCACGTCGGCATAGCCGCCGGGCACGGTGTTCGACGTGGCGCCGCCCAGCTGCGAGGCGACCGTCTGCGGGATTTGCTGGAGGGTGCGTTCGATGTTGACGTTGCCCGAGAGCTTCACCTCCTGCGCATCGACGACGTTGACGGGGGTCGGCGCGTCGAAGCCGGTGCGGGCAATGCGGGATCCGGTGACGACGACGTCGGCGCCGGGCTCACCCTCCCCATTGACCTGGCTGCCCGCCTGGCCGTTGGGATCGGCGACGGTGCTGGTCTGGGCAGTGCCGTTGGAGCCGATGGGGGTAGGCGCCGTCTGCTCCGTGGCCTGGACGGGCACCGCCTGAGCGAACGCCGGGCCGCCGGGCAACACTCCGGCCATCAGTACCGCTGAGCCGGCCAGCAGGTGCGCGCGAACTAGAGCCCGAGTCCCCATCAAACATCCTCCCTTTGCTGCCGACCCGTTGATCGGCCTGTCGCCCCGCGGCGCGACGGTAGGCCCGTCTGCTGCCAAGTCGTAAGCGATAGCGCTAACGTCTCGCGAGATATGTTGAAACGTAGTTCCACTTGTTGAACACGTCAATGCTATGTTCTACGTCTGGAAAGCGGCACCAAGTCGCCACGCGAACAACGCAGATGCAGCAACAAGAAGCGTGGTAACGCTCTCGCTGTTTGGGATGAGGAGGGGTTGATGGCTCAAGGCTTGGGACGGCGAAGGTCTGTACGCACCGGGTTGGCACTGCTTGCGCTGACCTTGTGCGGCGGTGCGAAATCAGTCTCTGCGGAGCAGCCGGCCACCGCACCCGCCACGTTCCGCAACCCGATCCTGTTCGCCGACTATTCCGATCCGGACGTCATCCGCGTTGGCACCGCCTATTATATGGTGTCGTCGAGCTTCCACTTCTCGCCCGGCATCCCGATCCTGCGGTCCTATGACCTGGTGCACTGGACGATCATCGGCAGCGTGTTGCCGCGCCTGCCGTTCGCGCCCGAATATGACATGCCCGGACCGCACAGCCTCACCGACAAGATCTCGAAGCCGGTGGGAGGCACGCGCTACGCAGGCGGCGTGTGGGCGCCGTCCATCCGGCATCACAACAGCCGGTTCTACGTCTATTGGGCGACGATCGACGAAGGCGTGTTCATGGCGACCGCCGGTGACCCGGCCGGTCCGTGGAGCAAGCCGGTCCAGGTCATCGACGAGCGGATGCTGGAGGACCCGTGTCCCTTCTGGGACGAGGACGGCACCGCCTGGCTGGTCCATTCGCGCCACGGCGCCGGCCCGCTGATCCTCCACCGCATGAGCGCGGACGGGACTCGTGTGCTCGACAAGGGCGAGGTGATCGTCGAGGACAAGGCGAACCTGCCGATCCTGGAAGGGCCGAAGTTCTACAAGCGCAATGGCTGGTACTACATCTTCGCCCCGATCGGCGGGGTGGAGAAGGGACAGCAGGTCGCGCTGCGGGCGCGCAACATTCGCGGACCCTATGAATGGCGGGTGGTGCTGGAGCAGGGCTCGACCCGGTTGGAGGGGCCGCATCAGGGCGGATGGATCGAGACGCCGTCGGGCGAGGGATGGTTCGCCCACTTCAACAGCACCGGTGCGTTCGGCCGCATCGTCCATCTCCAGCCGGTGCGCTGGGTGGACGACTGGCCAGTGATGGGGCGGCCGCTCGCGGGCAAGACCTCGGGCGAGCCGATGATGACGCCGCCCCGGCCCAACACCGGTCATGCACCGACCCGGGACCGGCTGCAGGACTCCGACGAGTTCAGCGCGCCGAAGCTGGGCCTGCAGTGGGCGTGGAACCATAATCCCGACGACGAGCGCTGGAGCCTCTCGGCGCGCCCGGGCTGGCTGCGATTGGAGGCGGGCGAGGCGCAGCATCTGGTGACGGCGCGCAACACGCTGACCCAGGTGTTGCAGGGGCCGGAGAGCCGCATCACCGCGCGGATCGATCTGTCCCATATGGCGGATGGCCAGCGTGCCGGCCTGACCCTGTTCGGGGTCCGCCCGAGTTGGATCGGCGCGGTGCGCGAGCGGGGTGCGACCCACCTGGTCCTCGCACGCGAAGGAGAGGAACAGGCTGGACCGAGGTTGACCGCCGACACCATCGAGCTGCGCGCCGAGGTCGGTCGCGACCAGACCGTGCGCTACAGCTACCGCCTGGGCACGGGCGGTTTCACGCCGCTGGGGGACGCCATCCCGCTTGCGCGCTTCTCCTGGTGGAAGGGATCGCGCCCGGCGCTGTTCACCTTCAACAAGCGGGCCCCGAGCGGCCGCATCGACGTCGATTGGTTTCACGTCGACCATCCGGAGCTCAACCCATGAGGTCGTCCTTGGATCGCAGGTCATTCCTTGCCGCAAGCGCCGCCGCGACGCTGGCCATGCCTACCTTTGCCCGTGCCCAGCAGGGCGGGGGAGCAGGGGTTCCGCACTTCTCGACCACGAACGCGCGCTGGCAGGCGGCCTATGACGCTGCCCTCGACGTGCTCGCCGGCAATGTGAAGGTCATGCCTTACGTCAGCAAGCCGGTGCTGATCGAGGGATCGGTCTACCAAGGCATCTGGCAGGAATGCGGGCCGCACGAGGCGCTGCTGTATCGCAAGTTCCGACCCGACGTGGCGCGCAACAGCCACCTGACCTTCTTCGAACTGCAGCGCGCCGACGGTCAGCTGCCGGCGAACAACAAGGTCGTCGAGACCGGCTTCGGCCAGATCCAGATGGTGGTGCCGATCGCCGCCACCGCCTGGGACCTGGCGCAGGCGACCGGCGACGGCGAACTGCTGGAGGCGGCCTATCGCGGCTGGGGCGCGTGGGACGGCTGGCTGATGCGCCATCGCAACACGCGCGGCACCGGACTGGTCGAGGGCTTCTGCACCTATGACACCGGCCACGACAATTCCCCGCGGTGGAAGGGCATGCCCAACCAGTGCCCGAACAAGGACGCGCGCACCCATCATCCGATCGCCTCCCTGCCGCGGCTGTGTCCGGACCTTTCGGCGACGGTCTACGGCGGCCGCCGCGCACTGGCAGCGATGGCCGAGGCGCTGGGCAAGCGGGACGAGGCGGCACGCTGGGCCGAACAGGCGGAAGCCATCCGGCGGCGGATCCTGGACACGCTCTATGTCGCCGAGGATGCGGCCTTCTACGACCTGGATGCACAGAACCAGTTCGTGCGCGTGCGCTCCGACATTCTCAGCCGCGTGTGCGGGGAGCATGTCGTCGACCAGAAGACCTTCGACACGCTGTGGACCCGGCAGCTGGGCAACCGCCAGGCGTTCTGGACGCGCTACCCGATGGCGTCGATCGCGGTGGACGATCCGACCTTCGTCCGGCCGATTCCTGCGAACAGCTGGGGCGGCGCGTCGCAGGCGCTCACCGCCATGCGCGCGCCGCGCTGGATCGAGCATTATGGTCGCACGGCCGAGTTCACCGAGATGATGGAGGCCTGGTGCGAGGCGATCCAGGCGGACCCGAGCTTCCGCCAGCAGATCGACCCGGAGACCGGCGCCTTCACCCATGGCGAGGACCAGCCGCGCTATTCGCCCTGTGCGCTGGTGATGGTGGACTATAGCTGGCGCCTGGTGGGCGTCGTCGAGGAACCCAACGCGCTCCACTGGAACGTGCGTCCTGGGCACGCCGCCGCGGCTGGTGCGCAGCTGTCCCTGCCGACGGACGCAGGGCGAACGGCGGCGATGGCCTATGACGCCAAGGGGGCGAGCCTCACCCTGTCAGGCAAGCTGCTCGGCCGGATCGAGGGCGGTGCCGTGCGGCTGATCACCGCTACGGACGGCACGCCACGCGCGCTGCTCGGGATCGAGCCCAAGCCGCAGCGGGTCACGCTCCGCCTCGCCGGGCGGCCGCCCCGCACGCTGACAGTCCACCCCAATCGCCGCATCGCCCTCGACCAGGGCTGAGCCCCGGAAGCTGGAGAAAGCCGATGTTCGATCGCCGCCAATTTCTTGCCGGAGCCGCTGGGGCCGCCGGCGCACTCGCGCTGCCACTCCAAGCCGCGCCACGCGGTGACGGTCTGGGCGCAATCGCCGCCGCCAGCGGCATTCGGTTCGGCAGCACGATCGGCAAGGGCAATTTCGCCGACGCCGCCTATCGGGCACTCAACGCCCGCGAGTGCGCGCTGATCGTGCCGGAGAACGAGCTCAAGTGGAGCATCACCCGGCCCAACGCCACGACGTTCGACTTCGGCCCTGCGGACGCGTTGATCGGCTGGGCAACCCGTAATGGCCTTGGCGTGCGCGGGCACACGCTGCTGTGGCATTCGGAGCGCTGGACGCCGAAATGGGTCACCGAACACGACTTCGGTGCGCAGCCCGCACGCGCGGCCGAGCGGCTGCTCCAGGAGCATGTGACCAGGGTGGCCGGGCGCTATGCCCGCGTGATCGACAGCTTCGACGTGGTCAACGAGGCGATCGACTCCGACACGGGCATGCTGCGCGAGACGGCGTTGTCGAAGGCCATGGGCGGCGCACAGCAGACGCTGGATCTCGCCTTTCACAGCGCGCGGGCGGCGGCGCCCTCGGCTGAGCTGGTCTACAACGACTATATGGGCTGGCGTGCGGACGAGGCCGTGCACCGGACGGCGGTGCTCAAGCTGCTGGAGGGCTTCCGCAAGCGCAACGTGCCGGTGGACGCGCTCGGGGTGCAGAGCCACCTGGGCAGCAAATATTCGGACTCGCCGACCGGCCTCGGCGCGCTGGACGAGACGGCGTGGCGCAAGTTCCTCGACGAGGTCACGGCCATGGGCTTCCGGCTGCTGATCACGGAGATGGACGTGCACGACAACCCGCTTCCCAGCGATATCGCCAAGCGCGATGCCGAGGTCGCGGCACATACGCGCGCGTACCTGGACCTCATGCTCTCCTATCCGCAGTGCCGGACGGTCATGTGCTGGGGGCTGTCGGACCGCTACAGCTGGCTCAGCGACTTTCGTCCGCGACCCGATGCGCTGCCCAAGCGCCCCCTGCCGTTCGACGCCGAGTTTCGCCCCAAGCCGATGCGCGATGCTCTGGCCGCGGCGTTCGAGGCGCATCCTCGCAAGCGCTAGTCGCCGAAGCGCCACCGCAGGTTCAGGCCGACGTTGCGCGGCTGCGCTACGCCCCACACCGTGGCGGGGGTCAGGTCGCCGCCGTTCTCCGCGCCGTGATAGTAGAGCGCGTCGAACAGGTTCTCGACATAGGCCACGGCTTCCCACCCGCTTTCCGAGCGATAGCCGAGGCGGAGGTTCACCGCGGTATAGCCGTGGCGGCGGGTGATGCCGCGCCAGTCGAAGCTTTGGCGCCCGCGCCCTTCGTAGATCCACTCGCCCGTGAGATAGGCTTCACCGGAGGCGAGGGGATAATGGAAGGTGCCGACGCCACTCGACGCCCAGGTGGGGTTCGGGAGGCCGCCGCAGTCGCGCAGCGTGCAATCGCGGTCGCCGCGCTTGCGCGTGTGGGTGTAGGTGAGCGTCCCCGTCAGATCGAAGAAGCGGCTGGGGCGCAGGGTCGTCGCGAACTCGGCGCCATACCCCTGCACCCGCCCGACGTTCAGGACCCGCTGCGTGCGTGTCTCGGTGTCGAAATAGACGCTCTGCAGATTGCGATAGTTGTAGAGGAAGCCGGTGAGGTCGAAGCGCAGGCGCCCGCCGAGAAGATCGCCCTTCACCCCCAGCTCCTCGCTCCAGATCGTCTCGGGCGCAAAGGCGTCGGGCTTGGTGCCGTCGGGGACGAGGCCAAACTCCTCGATCGGTCCGGGCGCTGCCACCGTGAAGGAGCCGAACCCGCCCGATTTATAGCCCCGCGTGACGCTGGCGTAGACGTTCAGCCGGGGCTGGATCTCATAGCGCACGTAGAGCCGCGGCGTCGTACCCTGCCAGGACCTGCCATCGGTCACGAAGCCGTCGGTGTAGTAGGCGAACGTCCAGATGTTGCCGAGCGTGGTGTCGCTCGGGAGGATGTTCAGCCCGAACTTCTTGTGGTCCCAGGTGTAGCGCAGTCCCAGGCCGACGTTCAGCTTGGGGAGGACGCGATAATTGACGTCGCCATAGGCGGAGAGGCCGGTGTTGACCGTCCGCGCCTCGTTCATGTCGACCAGAACACCGCCCGGCGCGGCAACATAGGGCGTGCCATACAGGTCCTGGGTCAGTTCCTCGCAACTGGAGTAGCCGTAGCCGGCCAGGCAGACGGCGGTCTCGTCCGCCTGCTCGGTGAAGCGGGCCCGCACCGTCTCGCGATAGCCGGACAGCCCGGCCGACCAGGTGAACCGACCCGTACCCGGAGAAACGAGGCGGACCTCCTGGCTCGCATAGGTGCCGCGCTGGCGCTGGCTGTAGTTGCCGATGCGAAGCGGCGTCCCGTCATAATCCTCGGAATAGAAGAAGCGGTGGCGGCGATAGGCGGTGATCGAACTCAGCGTGGCGAAGTCCAGATCCAGGTCGGCCTGAAGCGTGCCCCCGTAGATCTCGCCGTCGTCGCGGGGATCCGTCAGGTCCGTATCCACATCGCGAGGACCACCGCCGACCACGAGATCGATGCCAAGCGCGTCGTCGATCGCGTCCAGCACCTCGCGATCGTCGTTGGAAGCGCGATAGGGCGTGCCATCCAGCCGCCGCCGCTCATACTCGCCCATGGCGATCACGCGCAGCGGACCTGCCGTATAGAGCAGAGAGGCACGCGCGGCAGTGCGGTTCTCGCCCATCAGCCGATCGTCGCGACCGGGCGTGAACACATTGTCCACCCACCCATCCGAGGCGGTGTGATATCCCGCCACGCGCAGCGCCCAATGCTCGCTCAGCGGCAGGTTGACCGCAGCCTCCCCCTCCACGCGATCCACCTCCCCATAGCCGAGGTAGACGTGCCCCCGGACTCGCTCCGTGTCGGGCTTGTTGGTGACGATGTTGATCGCGCCGGAAATGGCGTTGCGCCCGAACAGGAAGCCCTGCGGCCCGCGCAGGGCCTCCGCGCGCTCGATGTCGAACAGGGAGGTGACCGCGCTTCCGGTCCGCCCCTGATACACGCCGTCCTTGAAGATGCCGATCGAGGGATCGCCGCCGATCCCATAGTCGTTCGAGACGATGCCGCGAATCGCCAGCGTATCGATGAAGCTGTCTTCGGAGTTGCCGGAGAAGCCGGGCGTGTAGGTCACCACGTCCTTGATGTCGCTGAGCTTGCGCTGGACGATCGCCTGTTCGTCGAGCGCGGTGATCGCGACGGGCGTGTTCTGGATGCGCTCCGGACGGCGCTGCGCGGTGACGATGACTTCTTCTTGCGCCTCCGCCTGCGATTCGGCCGCAGGCATAGGCTCCTGCACGGGAGCGGCCGCTGCGGGCGTTGCCAAGAGAATGAGGGCCGGGGCGGCGCAGGACATGAGGCGCGCACGGCAAGAGATCGGGATCATGCCCGCGGCTATCCAGCAGATTCATGATTTCGACGTTAACGGAAGATGGGCCGCGGGTCTTCGAATTGCGGCGCTACGACCCGCACAGGGAGAAAGTGCCGGGTAGCGCAACTCCTTGGGACACCGGAGATTTTTTCTTGAGGAGTCGGGGGTGGCAAGGCTTGGCAGCAAGACCTCCTTAACTGCCACTCCCTACCCCTTGAAACATGGAGCCGGCACAGAACTCAGCCGGGCGCGCGGGCCGCAGGCGGTTCCTCGCCCAAGTGGTCGCACCTGCCCTCGCCACGGTCGCGGCGATGGCGGTGCTGATCGCCGCGCTGGTCCTGTTCTCCGCGCGTCAGGCCGACCGGCTCGCCTTCCAGCGCGAACATGGCGTGATCTCGACCGTGCTTGCGCAGAGCATCGCGCGGATCGCGCACGACCAGGAGGGCGTCACCGTCTGGGACGATGCGGTCCGGCACGTGCGGGCCTTTCGTCAGGACCCGGTGTGGCTGGATACCAACCTCGGCGTATGGATGCGCACCTATTACGGGCACGACGAAGCCTTTGTCCTGAACCCCAAGGACGAGCCGCTCTATGCGATGCGCGCCGGGCGCCGCCTTTCTGCCTCCGCCTACCATCAAGACATCGCGCGCATCGCCGCTCCGCTCGTCACGGAACTGCGGCGCAAGCTGCGCCAGCCCTCTCCGGAGGATGTGGGGCCATCGGCGCTGACGCCGGGAACGATCGACCTCGCCATCGTCAGCGGCCATCCTGCCATCGTCAGCGTAAAGCCGATCACCTCGGACACCGGCACCATTCCCCAGGCTGCCGGTACCGAGTTCCTGCACATCGCGGTGCGGTATCTCGACACGGGCTTCACGCGGGAGCTTTCCGAGCGATACCAGCTCCAAGGCGCGGCCTTTGCGAAGCGGCCGCTCGCCGCCCAGGCAGAGGGGGCGGTGCCGCTGCGCTCCTCGGCCGACCAGTTGCTCGGCTACGTCGTCTGGCAACCGTTCCAGCCGGGTTCGCTGCTGGTGGAGCGCGTGGCTCCCGTGATGGGCGCATCGCTTCTCCTCATCTTCGCGATCGTGACCATTTTGCTGCGCCATGTGCGACAGGGCACGTTGCGGCTGGAGGCGAGCGAGGCGCAGGCGCAGCATCTCGCCTTCCACGATTCGCTGACGGGGCTCGCGAACCGCGCGCTGTTCGACGATCGCCTCGCCCATCAGCTCGCCCATGCGCGCGCCGCATCCACCTCGCTCGCACTTCTGTACCTCGACCTGGACGGGTTCAAGAACGTCAACGACACGCTCGGCCACCCTGCCGGCGACGAACTCATTCGGCAGGTGGGGACTCGGCTGGCCGCGCTGGTCCGTTCGACGGACCTGGTCGCGCGCGTGGGCGGCGACGAATTCGCGATCATCCAGTGCGACATCGAAGGTCCGGCCGAGGCCGAGATCCTGTGCATGCGGATCGTCGAGGAGATCAGCCGCCCTATCGACATCGCCGGCACCCAGGCGCGGGTCGGCGTCAGCATCGGCATCGCCATGGGGCCCGCCGATGCGGGCGAGCGGACCGAACTCGCGCGCAAGGCGGACATCGCGCTCTACGAGGCGAAGAGTGCGGGCAAGGGACGCTACACCTTCTTTGCCGAAGGGATGGACGCCAGCCTGAGGCGACGCAAGGAGATCGAAACGGGGCTGCGCACCGCGCTGGACACCGGCAGTGGACTCGAGGTCTATTACCAACCGCTCTATTCGGCGCAGAGCGACGTCATCACCGGCGCGGAGGCACTCGTTCGCTGGCGGCATCCGGAAAAGGGCGTCATCTCGCCGACCATCTTCGTGCCGATCGCCGAGGAGGCCGGGCTCATCGAGCAACTCGGGGAATGGGTGCTCGAGCAGGCCTGCCGCGCAGCGGTGAACTGGCCGATCGGCACGATTTCGGTGAATGTTTCGGCGGTTCAACTGCGCAACGCGCACTTCGCCGAGCGGGTGATGGAGATCCTGAGGCGAACGGGCCTGGACCCCGCCCGACTGGAAGTGGAGATCACCGAGACTAGCTTCATCGAGAATGCGTCCACCTGCCAACCCAATCTGACGGCGCTGCGCGCACGCGGGGTGAAGGTCGCACTGGATGATTTCGGGACCGGCTATTCCTCCTTCACCCATCTGCGCAACTTCGACGTCGATCGCATCAAGATCGACCGGTCGTTCGTGAGCGGCATCGGCAGCACGGAGGACGGCAGTCCGATCATCCAGGCGATCATCGACCTGGCGAAGGCGAGCGGCCTGAAGGTGACGGCGGAAGGCGTGGAGACTGCCGAGCAGCGCTTCTTCCTATCCGAGATCGGCTGCAATTCGCTCCAGGGCTACCTGCTCAGCCGGCCGATGCCCGCGACGGCCATGGACGCGGTGTTCCGCGTCGGCGGGCACTCGTCCGCGCTCGCCGACGCCAATTGAGCGGAGGGGGCTCCCAGGGCCCTGTCCTGCTCGCCCCCTGGATCGGGGACTCCGCCATGGCCGGCGGTCAGGGCTCGCCGGTGTCTGTCATAAGCGTGATCGGCGCGCCCGTGCTGCCGCTGCTGAGGCTGTCGGGCGTGACCACGACGGTGGTGCCCGCGACCAGCAGCGGCAACAGGCGATCCCGGAAGCGCGGATCGACGCTGATGCGGTCCTTGTCCTCCGCAACGGGGGCGTTCGCGGCCTTGCCGTCCCAGGGAAGCGCGACCTTGGTCCAGTGCGCCCCGGCGGCATCGACGCTGCTGGCGACATAGGCCGCAGGGCGAGGAATGGCGCCGCGCAGGGTGACGGGGGCTGCCCCGATCTCCACGCCGTTGCGCAGCACCACCACCCGCCGGTCTGCCGCGCTGACGATGATCGAAACGGGGCCGGAGGCTGCGCGTTCGGGCTGCCAGAAGCCGGCATCGCCGGTCTGGGAGCGAGCGGTCTTGCCCGCCTTCAGCAGCTGCGGGGTCGGAGCCACGCGGGGTACTGGCGCATCCTGAGTGATCACCACCGTCATGCCCTTGCTGGTGGCGCCGTACAGCAGCCGCGCGAAGGCGAGCGGCAGCCGGATGCAGCCGTGCGAGGCCGGGTAGCCGGGCAGGTTGCCGGCATGCATGGCGATCCCGTCCCAGGTCAGCCGCTGCATGAACGGCATGGGCGCGCCGTTGTACAGGTTAGACTTATGGTCGATGTCCTTCTGAAGGACGGTGAAGACCCCGGTCGGCGTCTCGTGTCCCTTGGCGCCGGAAGAGATGGTGGAAACGCCGATCATCACGCCGTTGCGATAGACATAGGCGCGCTGCAGGCGAAGGCTCACCACGATCATCATCGGCCCGTCGGGCGCGACCTGCGGCGCCCACAGATAGCCGCCGGGCGTTAGCTTCTGCACCGCGTCGACGACGCTCAAGCCGGGCGGACCCGGCTGCTGGGCGACGGCTGGATTGCCGGCAAACAACGCGAGCATGCCAAGCAGGGCGGCGGCAGGAGCGGAACGGCGGGTCATGGCCCGTAGCTATCGCGCACTTGAAGCCGCTGAACCAGCCGGGGCGACGCCGAGCGCGTCGAGTTGCGGGCGCCAGCGGCTTCAGAGCCCCGGCATCGCTTTCGGATTCCGCGCCCGTACGAATGCTCCGACAAATTCCTCGCTCACAGTGATCGGCATTGCTCGTTGGCGGTCCGGCGCCCGGCCGGGCCAAGGGGCCGCACCGCTGTGATGCCGGCGACCGCCGACATCCCATAACCCGACAACATGGACGACATGATGGCTTTCACTACCTCGCGCGCCGGGCTCTTGGCTGCGTGCATCAATCTCTCGCTCGTCGGGCCCGTGCTTGCACAGGCACACCAGGTCGCGGACCCCGCCTCGACCCAGGCTGCAAGCCGCATGCAGACCGTCGCCGCGCCGACCGTTCCCGAGCGGCCCGTGCTGTCGCAGCCGGGCGTTGCAGGCACCGTTCAGGCCGGTGGGGATGGCGCTGCGGCCAGCGCACACCAGTTCACTCGCGACAATGGCGCGCCCATCGGCGAGAACCGCCATTCCAAGGCAGTGGGCGACATGGGGCCGGTGCTGCTGGAAGACGCGCACCTGATCGAGAAGCTGGCCCGGTTCGACCGGGAGCGCGTGCCGGAGCGCGTCGTCCACGCCCGCGGCACGGGTGCTCAGGGTGTGTTCCGCGCCACTGCCGACATCTCCGACATCACCAAGGCGTCGCTGTTCGTGCCGGGCAAGGAAACGCCGGTGTTCGTCCGCTTCTCGACCGTAATCCACGGCGCGGGGAGCCCGGAGACGATGCGCGATCCCCACGGCTTCGCGACCAAGTTCTACACCGATCAGGGCAACTGGGACCTCGTCGGCAACAACCTGCCGATCTTCTTCATCCGCGATGCGATCCAGTTCCCGGACATGATCCACTCGCTCAAGCCTTCGCCGGTCACCAACAAGCAGGATCCGAACCGCCTCTTCGACTTCTTCTCAAAGACGCCGGAGGCGACCAACATGATCACCCAGGTATGGACCAACCTTGGCACGCCCGCGTCCTATCGCACGATGGACGGCAATGGCGTCCACGCGTTCAAGCTGGTGAATGCCCAAGGCAAGACGATCTTCGCCAAGTTCCGCTGGATCAGCCGCCAGGGCGTCAAGAACCTGAACGGCGAACAGGTCGCGAAGGCGAACTTCAACTTCCTGACCGACGATCTTTACGGCCAGATCTCCGCGGGCAATCACCCGAGCTGGGACCTGATGGTGCAGACCATGTCCGCCGACCAGTTCGCGTCGCTGAACTACAATCCGTTCGACGACACCAAGGAGTGGCTGGGCGTGCCGTTCAAGAAGATCGGCGAGATGACGCTCAACAAGGTCCCCGACAACTTCTTCGAATGGACCGAGCAGTCGGCGTTCGCCCCGTCGAACATGGTGCCGGGCATCGAACCGTCCCCCGACCGCATGCTCCAGGGCCGGCTGTTCTCCTATGCCGACACCCAGCGGTATCGCGTGGGCGCCAACGTCATGACGCTTCCGGTGAACCGGCCGCGGGTGGCCGTGGTGAACAACAACCAGGATGGGCAACTGAACGCCACGCAGCGCTCGTCGGACGTGAACTACTTCCCGGCCGACACGGCGCCCAAGACGACGGCGGCCGAGTTCCGCAACTCGACCTATGAAGTCTCCGGCATCGTGGACTCGAAGCCCATCGAGAAGACCAACAATTTCGAGCAGGCGGGCATCTTCTACCGGTCGCTGAAGCCGCAGGACAAGGCGGACCTGGTCAAGAACCTGGCGGGCGACCTGGGCCAGGTCACCTCGATGCGGGTGAAGACCATGATGCTCAGCTACTTCTACCAGGCCGACAAGGACTATGGGACGCGCGTCGCCAAGGCGGTGAACGTGCCCCTGTCCGAAGTCGTGAAGGCGGCGAACGAATATCGCGCCGCCTATCCTGAGCAGTTCGGGGCGAACTGATCGCCCCGAGGGTCCCGGCGCTCGCCCCCCCTCTCCCGCGCCGGGACCCACCCCCTTCAGCAAAGGACTCCCGATGTTTGTCGTGCTGACTGCCGCGCTGCTTGCAGCGGCGACTTCCCAGCAGGTGCCGGCCGCCTCGGCGGCTCCGGCGACCGCTGTCCCGTCGGCGGAGCGCCGGCAGGAACTGCTGTTCGACGCCGCCCGCCTGGGACGGGTCGACATGATCGACACCCTTGTGAAGGCCGGCGCCGACGTCGACGGGTATGACAGGCGCGGTTTCACTCCGCTGATCCTCGCCGCGTACAACGGCCAGAAGGAGGCAGTGGAGGCGCTGCTCGAACGCGGTGCCGATCCGTGCAAGCCGGATGCCGGCCAGGGCAACACCGCCCAGATGGGCGTCGCGTTCAAGGGTGACGATGCCATCGCCGCTCGGTTGCTCAAGACCGGTTGTGACGTGAACGCGCGCAACAAGGCCGGCCAGACCGCGCTGATGATGGCCGCGCTGTTCAGCCGGACCGCCCAGGTCGACCTGCTGGTGGCGGCGGGGGCGGATGCCAGTATCGCGGACGCGACCGGCCGGACCGCCGCCTCGGTCGCTGCCGCGCAGGGCAACACGGCGCTGGCAGCGGCGCTCTCGGCCAAGTGAGGGGAGGCGGTCGCATGATCCCGGCGAACCATCCCGCCACCCCGTCTCCCCGCGTCGGCGTGCTGCTCATCAACCTGGGCACGCCAGACGCACCGGAACCCAGGGCGGTACGGCGCTACCTTGCCGAGTTCCTGTCCGACCGCCGGGTCATCGAGCTTCCGCAACTCCTGTGGCAGCCGATCCTGCGCGGGGCAGTCCTCACCACCCGTCCCCGCAAGTCGGCGCATGCCTATGCGCAGGTATGGACCGACGCCGGATCCCCGCTGGCGGCCATCACGCGGGAGCAGGCGGCGGCGCTGCAGGGCGCGTTCGGCGCAGACGTCGTGGTGGACTATGCGATGCGCTATGGCAGCCCCGCGATCGGCGACCGAGTGCGTGCACTGAAGGAGGCGGGGTGCGCGCGCATTCTGCTGGCGCCGCTCTACCCGCAATATTGCGCGGCAACGACGGCGACGGCGAACGACAAGGCGTTCGCGGCGCTGGCGGAGATGCGCTGGCAGCCGGCGGTCCGCACGCTGCCGCCCTATCATGACGATCCTGCCTATATCGATGCGCTCAAGACTTCGGTCGAGGCCAGTCTCGCGACGCTCGGCTGGGAGCCGGAGGCGCTGGTGGCGAGCTTCCACGGCATGCCCCTGCGCACCATGGACCTGGGCGATCCCTATTATCGCCAATGCCTGGAGACCGGACAGCTTCTCTCGAAGGCGCTGGGCCGGGATCTGACCGTCAGCTTCCAGTCGCGCTTCGGCCCCGCGAAGTGGCTGGGGCCCGCCACCGACACGGTGCTCGCCGGCCTCCCCGCAAAGGGGGTGACGAAGGTGGCGATCTTCGCGCCGGGCTTTTCGGCCGATTGCGTCGAGACGCTCGAGGAACTCGCGATCCGGGGACGCGAGACCTTCGTCGAAGCGGGCGGCGCCGAGTTCGCCTATCTGCCGTGCCTGAACGCGAGCGCCGGCGGGATCGCGATGCTTCGGGCCGTTCTGGTACGGGAACTCGCAGGCTGGGTCCGGGCAGCCGCCTAGCCGGTTCATAGACCTGGGCCGCGTCCGGCCCACTGAAGATCAAGAATCTCACGACCTGCTATTGCGAATGATGCGCAACTCTCCTAGCGGGAGCCATGCCGTGGGCAATGAGCGTTGTGGGGAAAGTCATGCAATTGAAGATCGCGTTTCTGCTGGGCGGAGCAGCCATGCTCGTCGCGGTTCCTGCAGCCGCGCAGGAAACGGACGCGAACGCGAACGCATCGGACGAAGAGATCGTCGTCGTCGGTTCCTACGCCCTCCCGGACGCGATCGACACGGCGACCGGCCTGGGCCTCACGGTCCGCGAGACGCCGCAGTCGGTCAGCATCATGACCGCGCAGCGCATCCTCGACCAGAACCTGATCACGGTGAAGGACGTCATCACCAACGCGGTCGGCGTGTCCGCGAACGAGTTCGACGATGTCCGCAACAGCTTCTTCGCGCGCGGCTTCGAGATCCGCAACACTCAGGTGGACGGCGTGCCGGCGGCCTGGACGCTGGCGGGCGGCAACGGCGAGACCAGCATCGACGTGTCCATCTATGAGCGGGTGGAGATCGTGCGGGGCGCCACCGGCCTGCTGTCGGGCGTCGGCGACCCCTCGGCCTCGGTGAATCTGGTCCGCAAGCATGCCGATGCCACCGACCTGACCGGCTATGTCAACGCCAGCCTCGGCAGCTGGGACACCTGGCGCCTGTCGGCGGATGTCGGCGGCGCGCTGACGGCGGACGGACGCGTGCGCGCGCGCGTCGTCGGCCGCTACGAGGAAGGCGAAAGCTACATCGACATCCAGAACAAGAAGAAGTGGGTGCTCTATGGCGTGGTCGACGCCGACCTGACCGACACGACGCTGGTGCGGGCAGGGATCAGCCATCAGGATACCAAGCCTGGGGGCGCTACCTGGGGTGCGCTGCCGACCTTCTACAGCGACGGCACGCTGACCGATCTTCCGCGTTCGCAGACGACGGCGGCGGACTGGACCTATTGGAACAGCACCAACCAGAACATCTTTGCCACCGTCCGCCAGGAACTCGGTGACCGGTGGAACCTGACGGTCAATTACAACCGCCTCAAGAACACCAGCGATACCCAGCTGCTCTACCTGTACGGCACCGTCGACAAGGCGACGGGCACGATGGACGGCACCAATCCGTACAAGTCGGCAGGCGTGAGCTATCAGAACAGCTTCGATGCCCAGCTGAAGGGTGCGGTGTCCCTGTTCGGGCGCGACCATGAAGTGGTGGTCGGCGCGCTGCACAGCATCCTCAAGCGCCACACCGACAATTACGACGCGCCGCTTCCCTGGCTCACCGACGTCCCGGTGATCGGCCAGGAGGGCATCCCCTATCCCGAGCCGGTCTGGGGCACCGAGCCCGTCCGCAACGAGCAGGAGCGGATCAAGCAGACCGGCTATTACGGCGCCGTCCGCCTGAACGTGGCCGATCCGTTCAAGGTCATCCTGGGCGGGCGCCTCGCCAGCTGGAAGCAGACGGGCTATGCCTGGGGAACGAACAGCGACTATGGCGATGACGACGTGTTCATCCCCTATGTCGGGGCGCTCTACGACATCACGCCCAATCACCGCCTCTATGCCAGCTTCACCAAGATCTTCCAGCCGCAGAACCTCTACGATCGCGAACACCAGTTGCTCGATCCTCTGGACGGCGATGCCTATGAAATCGGCCTGAAGAGCAGCTTCTTCGGCGACGCGCTGCAAACCTCGATCGCGCTGTTCCGCATCGAGCAGGACAATGTCGGGCAGATCGACGGACCGGAAGTCATCCTCGACGGCCAAATATTCCAGCCTTATCGGGCCGCCCAGGGCGTGGTCAGCAAGGGCTTCGAACTGGAGGCGACCGGCCAGCCGCTCCCGGGCTGGAACGTCAACGCCAGCTACAGCCAGTTCAAGGCCGAAGATGCCGATGACATCCCCGCCAACACCGATCAGCCGCGCAAGCTGCTCAAGATCTTCACCACCTATGACCTGCAGGGTCCGCTGGCGGGCCTCACCATCGGCGGTGGCGTGAACTATCGCAGCAAGGCGTATTCGGACGGCACGAACCCGGTCCTGAACACCCCGTATCGCTTCCAGCAGGACGGCTACACGCTGGTCAGCCTGATGGCGCGCTATGCCGTGACGGAGCAGCTGCAGCTGCAGGCCAACGTCGACAATCTGTTCGACAAGACCTTCTACAGCAACGTGGGCTCGTTCAGCCAGTATCGCTACGGGGCGCCGCGCAACGCGACGGTGACCTTGAGCTACCGCTTCTGAGCCAGGCAGGCGTCGGCGTGTGTGCGCCGACGCCTGTCGTCAGCCGCGTGCCGCAGCTGCTGCGGCAAGCGCCCGCTCGCGCGCGGGGCGATGGGCGATCAGGGGTTCGGGATAGCCGGCCGGCGCCACGCCCGCGCCGTGCGGGTCGTGGATGCTGCTGTCGTCCAGGCCGGCAAGTTCCGGCACCCAGCGGCGGATATAGGCTCCCGCATCGAACTTGGGCGATTGCACCAGCGGGGCCATGATCCGGCCGAAGGGGCTGGAGTCGACGCCCGTGCCGGCGATCCACTGCCAGTTGACGGCGTTGTTGCCATAGTCCGCATCGACCAGGCAGTCCCAGAACCAGTGCTGGCCACGTCGCCAGTCGATCAGCAGATGCTTCACCAGGAAGCTCGCCGCGATCATCCGCACGCGATTGTGCATCCAGCCGATGTGCCAGAGCTGCCGCATGCCTGCGTCCACGATCGGATAGCCTGTCTGCCCTCGCGTCCAGGCGCGGAACTCCGCATCGGCTTCCTGGCCGGTGCGCCAGGCAAGCGCATCCATCTTCGCGCGACCGTGGGCGGTGCCATAGTCGGGCAGTTGGACGATCAGGTTGGCCGCGAAGTCCCGCCAGCCGAGCTCGCGCAGATAGCTCTCCGCGCCATTCTTGCCCTCAAGCGCGTGCCAGACGGCGGCGGGAGAGACTTCGCCGAAGTGCAGGTGCGGCGACAGGCTGGAAGTGCCGTCGGTGGAAGGCAGGTTGCGGGCGTGATCATAGTCGCCGACTTCGTCCGCAAACGCCTCCAGTCGCGCCCGGGCACCGGCCTCACCCGGCGTCCAGTGCCCGAAGCCCTCCGCCCAGTTCGGGGCGGTGGGGAGCAGGTACCACTCCTCCAGCCGATCGCTGCGCGGCGGATGGACCATGCCCTGCACGTTGGTGGGCGCCGGCTCGGGCGGCGGTGGCGGCATGTGGAGCTGGAGCGCGCGCCAGAACGGGGTGAAGATGCGAAACGGCCCGCCGCTGCCGGTGCGGACCATGCCCTGTTCGGCGAGCAGGCGACCGGGGTGGCGCACCAGATCAACCGACCGGGCGAGCGCATCCTCGGCTTCGCGCCACCAGGGTTCCTGATGGGCGAGGCAATGGACGCGCTTGGCGCCGGTCTCCTCCGCGATCCTGGCAATTTCGTCGGCTGCGCGGCCACGCCGCAGCACCAGCGCGACGCCGAGATCGGCAAGCGACTCGGCCAATGCGGCGAGCGTATGATGCAGCCACCAGCGTTGCGCGCCGCCGATCCGCCATTCGCCGGGTGTCTCGTCATCGAGCACATAGACGGCGAGCACCGGCCCTTCCGCCGCGGCGGCGGCAAACGCGGCTTGGTCGGAGAGGCGCAGGTCCTGGCGGAACCAGACGATGCTGGGAGTTTCGGAAACGGTCACCGGGGCAGAATGCGCGAGGGAGCGAACGGATGCATCCTCGGCCCCACCAAGACGAGAGCTCAGGCGCCGCCGGTCCCGTCCGGGGCATAGGCGCGCAGGAACACCTCGGTCGCGGTCTGAGCCCCCGCCTCGATCTCGGCCGCAGAAGGCGCGGCGCCGCCCCACAGCATGCGCTGTTGCAGCCCCATGCACAGATAGGTGACCACATTGGCGGCATCGGCCGGGTCGGCCTGGCGAAGCTGCCCTGTGGCCATCGCAGCGGAGAAGAACTCGGCCAGCAGCTGGCGAGTGCGCTGGGGCACGCGCGAGAAGATCCTGCCCACCTCAGGCGAGCGCGCCGCTTCCGTGGCGACGAGGCGATGGAGCTGTACCGCTTCCAGAGAGGTGATCTTCGCGATGAAGCTGCGCGTAAAGGCCAGCACCGTTGCTGCCATGTCGGGCGTGGGTCGCAGTAGATCCGTCAGCTGCTGGCGATAAACTGCGGTTGCGTCGTCGAGAACCGCATCGAACAGCTCTTCCTTGGAAGGGAAGTAGTTCCACAGGGTGGCCTTTGAGCCACCCAGCTCGGCCGCGATCGCCGACATGGACGTCGCGGCATAACCGTTCTCGAGGAACATCCGCCGGGCCGTCGCCATGATCGTCAGGCGCCGGTCCTGCTTGCGTGCCTCGCGCCTGCCGCAGCTCCTTTTCGCATCCTGTTCCATAACCGTACTATAGAGTACAGTTTTCGGTTGACAAGGCTGGGGCACGGGGCCATCTGCCGCACCGTACCAATCAGTACGGTTTTGCTTCATGATCCGATTTTCCTTCCGGCCGTTGCTGCTTGCCGCCGCGGCCGGCGTCGTCCCGCTGGCGGCCTGTGCGCCAGTTCCGAACCTGGGCGCCCGGCCCGAGGTGCGGACCTCCCAGAGCTTTGCCGCCGAGCAGAGCCTCGCAACCACGTCTGCCGCCTCCGCCTGGCCCGCAACCGACTGGTGGTCGGGCTTCGGCGACCCTCAACTGAGCGCGCTCATCGAGGAGGGGCTGGCCGACTCCCCGGATGTCGTCGCCGCCGCCGCCCGGCTGCGCGCCGCACGCGCGATCGTCGAGCAGCGCGGCGCTGCCCGGCTGCCGTCGGTGGGCATCGAGGGCAACGTCAGCGAGAACAAGCAGAGCTATAACAACGGCATCCCAGCCGATTTCGTGCCGCACGGCTGGAACGACACCGGTTCGGTCGCCGCGACCCTGAATTTCGACCTGGACCTGTGGGGCCGTAACCGCGCAGCCCTGGCCGCCGCCACTTCGGAAGCGGAAGCGTCGCGGATCGATGTCGAGCAGGCGCGACTGGTGCTCTCGACGAACATCGCTGCCGCCTATGCCGATCTGGCGCGCCAGGCCGCCGAGCGGGCGGTGCAGCTGCGCTCGCTGGAAGTCCGCAGGCAGACCGAGCAACTGGTCGCGCAGCGCGTCACCAACGGCCTCGATACGCGGGCCGAGGTCAAGCAGGCAGAGGCGGCCATCCCGACGATCCGCGCACAGATCGCCGCGATCGACGAGAACATCGGCCTGACCCGCAACCGGCTCGCCGCGCTGCTGGGCAAGGGGCCGGACCGGGGGCTGAGCATCGCGCTGCCGCCGCTTCCGCCGGGGGCGCGGGCGCTGCCGGCCGGCGTCACCACCGACCTGATCGGCCGCCGGCCCGACATCGCCGCGGCGCGGGCGCGGGTCGAGGCGCGGGCGAGCGAGATCAAGGTCGCACGTGCCGACTTCTATCCTGCGATCAACCTCAATGCGCTGGTAGGCTTCCAGTCGCTTGGCCTGGGCAACCTGTTCAAGGGCGGGTCCACCTATGGTCAGGTCGGGCCGGCGTTCACCCTGCCGATCTTCCGCGGCGGCCAGTTGTCGGGCCAGTATCGCGGCGCGCGCGCCAGCTATGACGAGGCGGTCGCGAGCTACGACGGCACGGTCGCCAACGCCTATCGCGAGGTCGCCGACGCGGTGACCAGCCAGCGCGCGCTCGTCGAGCGGCTCGCCCAGACCCGCGAGGCGCTTGCCGCCTCCGAAGAGGCGTGGTCGCTCGCCCGCCAGCGCTACGAGGGCGGGCTTTCGACCTTCCTCGACGTTCTCACCGCCGAAGACCGTGTGCTGCAGAACCGCACCGCGGTTGCCGACCTGGAGGCGCGGTCCTTCGCGCTCGACGTCCAGCTCGTCCGTGCGCTCGGCGGCGGCTTTTCCACCAACATCGCGGCCGTGGCCGCACGCAAGGACCCGACCCATGGCTGACGCCGCCCTTCCCCACCAGGCCGCCGCAGGCGAGGGCGCCAAGCCCAACGGCCGGCGCAAGAAGTTGCTGGGGATCATCGCCGTACTGGTGCTGATCGCAGCGGTGATCTTCGGGGCCTATTACCTGCTGGTCTCCCGCCACTATGTGAGCACCGACAACGCCTATGTGGGCGCGGATACCGCGAGCGTCACGCCGATGATCGCGGCCCAGGTCGCGAGCGTCGCCGTTGCGGACACCCAGACGGTACGCAAGGGCACGGTGCTGGTCCGCCTCGACGACAGCGACGCGCGCATTGCCGTCGCCCAGGCCCAGGCGGATCTGGCGCGGGCGCAGCGGCAATATGGCCAGACCTCCGCCACCAGCACCGCGCTTGCTGCGCAGGTGGAAGCACGAGACGCCGATATCGCCCGTGCCCGCGCACAGCTGGTCGCCGCACAGGCCGACTATGAGCGCGCGCGGCTGGACCTGGAGCGCCGCCAGCGGCTGGCGCCCAACGGTGCCGTCTCGGGCGAAGAACTGAGCAGCGCGACCAACGCCTTCGCCACCGCCCGTGCGAACCTGGAGCTGGCGCGTGCCGGCGTTGCCCAGGCGAGCTCGACCCGCGGCCAGGCGACCGGCCAGCTTGCGGCGAACAACGCGCTGATCCGCGGCACCACGGCTGCGACCGCGCCGGAGGTGCTGGCCGCCCAGGCGAAGCTCGCGCAGGCGAAGCTCGACCTGGAGCGCACCGTGATCCGCGCGCCGATCGACGGCGTCATCACGCGCCGCAACGTCCAGGTCGGACAGCGCGTCGCCCCGGGCACCGCGCTGATGCTGATCGTGCCGCTCAACCAGCTCTACGTCGACGCCAACTTCAAGGAAGGCCAGCTCGACCGCGTGAAGGTCGGCCAGCCGGTGACGCTCACCTCCGACCTTTATGGCGGCGACATCGAATATCACGGCCGCGTCATCGGCTTCTCGGGCGGCACCGGATCGTCGTTCGCGCTGATCCCGGCGCAGAACGCGACCGGCAACTGGATCAAGGTGGTCCAGCGCCTGCCGGTGCGCGTCGCGCTCGACCCCAAGGAGCTGCAGGCGCATCCGCTGCGCGTCGGCCTGTCGATGGACGCCGAGATCGACCTCCGCTCGCACTAGAGCGGTGTCCGATCCGGCTTCCCCGGATCGCCGCTCTGGTTTCCTTTTGTTGCCGCGGTTGCCGAGCCGGCAGCTGATGCCACCTGCCTCGCAACCGCTTTAAGGACAGGCCCATGAACGCCAAGGCCGAGTCGCCCACGCCCCTTACGGGCGTGCGGCTGCTGCTTGCGGGCGCGGTCCTCGCGCTCACCAACTTCATGGTGGTGCTCGACACCACCATCGCCAACGTCTCCGTGCCGCACATCTCCGGCAGCCTCGCCATCTCGGGCAGCCAGGGAACGTGGATCATCACCTCCTATGCGGTCGCGGAGGCCGTGTGCGTGCCGCTCACCGGCTGGCTTTCCGGCCGGTTCGGCGCGGTCAGGGTCTTCACGATCGGCATGATCGGCTTCGGCATCTTTTCGGTGCTGTGCGGTTTGTCGACCAGCCTGAGCATGCTGATCGCGTGCCGGATCGGGCAGGGGCTGTGCGGCGGACCGCTGATGCCGCTGTCGCAGACGCTGCTGATGCGCATCTTCCGCCCCGATCAGCGCGCGCAGGCGATGGGCGCCTGGTCGATGACCACCGTGGTCGCGCCGATCCTGGGGCCGATCCTGGGCGGCACGATCAGCGACAGCTGGTCGTGGCATTGGATCTTCTTCATCAACATTCCCGTGGCGGCGCTGTGCGCATTTGGCGCGATGCGGCTGCTGCGCCACGCCGAGACGCCGACCCAGCCGCTGCGCGTCGACAAGATCGGCCTGATGCTGATGCTGCTGTGGATCGGCGCCTTGCAGATCATGCTGGACCTGGGACGCGAGCATGACTGGTTCGCGGATCCGATGATCGTCGGACTGGCAGTGATCGCTGGTGTCGGCTTCCTGGTGTTCCTGGCGTGGGAGGTGACGGAGGCCGAGCCGATCGTGGACCTGCGCGTGTTCCGGCACCGTGGCTATACGGTGGCGGTCACCTCGTTGTTCTTCGCCTTCGGCACCTTCTTCGCCTCGGCGGTCATCATCCCGCAGTGGCTGCAGACGAGCCTGGGCTACACCGCGACCTATGCGGGCTATGCGACGGCGTTCAACGGCGTGGCGGCGGTGGTGATGTCGCCGATCGTTGCCAAGCTATCGACCAAGGTCGACCCGCGCGGGCTGGTATGCTTCGGTATCGTCTGGCTGGGCATGACGACGCTGCTACGCACGCAGTGGAACAGCGGCGCGGATTTCTGGACGCTCGCCTTTCCGCAGCTGCTCCAGGGGTTCGGCATGCCATTCTTCTTCGTGCCGCTGATGACGCTGGCGCTGGGATCGGTGGACCCGAAGGAGACGGCCGCCGCCGCCGGCCTGATGAGCTTCCTGCGTACCATGGCGGGCGCGATCGGCACCTCGGTGGTGACGACCATGTGGGACGACAGCTCCCGCGTGGCCCGCAGCGAGGTGACCGGTCGCTTGAACGATGGCCACACCATCGACGCGCTGACCGCGCAGGGCATGCCGCTCGACCAGGTGCGCGCGATCGTCGCGCAATTGGTGGACAAGGAAGCGATGGCGCTCGCCACCACTCACATCTTCCTCTTGTCGGCCCTCGCCTTCTTCGGGGCGGCGATGATCATCTGGCTGGCCCCCCGGCCACGCCGCGCGGCGGACACCAGCGCCGCGCACTGATCCTTCCGGCGGCGGTGCAGCAGGACTGCGCCGCCGTCCTTCAACCCGAAGCCTGAACGCGACGCGCGAAAGCGCGCCGCGCGCGTCTTGATGCGCGGGGCGGGTCCCCGAAGGGAGTGTCTGATTTTCTAGGAGAAAATGGTGCTGCCGGTGAGGATTGAACTCACGACCTCAGCCTTACCAAGGATGCGCTCTACCACTGAGCTACGGCAGCACACGCCGGCAGTTGCCAGCGGAGGGGCGCCTATGTGCGGGGCGCGGATGATTGTCAACCCGGCAGTGCGCGGTTTATGCGAAGCGCGATGAACGACCCCGAAAAACAGGCCCGGCTGGCGCAGGCGCTGCGCGACAATCTGCGGCGGCGCAAGGCACAGGCGCGCGCGGGGGAAGGGGCGCCTGCGCCCGTCGAGGAGCGCGCTGGCCGGTCGCAGGAGGATCGGGACGGCTGAAGAGGGCGGATACCCGACCCCGGTCACGCTAACGTTCGCCAGGGAGACGGGAGCATGCGTATCTCGGTCTCTCACCCGATCGGTGCGCACTTCTCCTCCAGCCAGGCGCGAGTGTCCGCATCCAGCAGCGGCGTGGCCCGACGCAGCGTCTCGGCGTGGTAGGCGTCCAGCCACGCGCGCTCGGCCGGGGTGAGGAGCGCAGGCTCGATCAGGCGCCGCTCGATCGGCACGAAGCTGGTCGTCTGGAACGCCAGCATGGTCGCATCGCCGCCCGCAGGCGTGTGCTCCACCACCAGCATCAGGTTCTCGATGCGGATGCCGTACTCGCCGGCCTTGTAATAGCCGGGCTCGTTGGAGAGCAGCATGCCGGCGCGCAGCGGCTCCAGCGGGCCGCCGCCCGGATAGGTCGGCTGGGCGATGCGTTGCGGCCCTTCGTGGACCGACAGATAGGCGCCGATGCCGTGGCCGGTGCCATGCGCGAAATCGAGGCCGGCCTCCCACAGCGGGCGGCGGGCGAAGGCGTCGATCTGCGCGCCCGTGGTGCCGTCCGGAAAGATCGCGGTGGCGACCGCGATGTGCCCCTTGAGCACGCGGGTGAAGCGGTCGCGCATCTCGGCCGTGGGCTCGGTGACCGGCATCACGCGGGTGATGTCGGTGGTGCCGTCGGCGTACTGCCCGCCCGAATCGATCAGGAACAGCTGGCCCGGCAGGATCGGCGCGTTCGATTCGTTTGTGACCTTGTAGTGCGGGCTGGCACCGTGCGCGCCGGTGGCGGAGATCGTCTCGAAGGATTCGTCCTTGAGCACGCCGGTTTCGGCACGGAAATCGTGGAGCCGCGCCGCGACGTCGAGTTCGGTCAGTGTACCGGCAGGGGCGGTTTCCTCGAACCACTTGAGGAAGCGCACCAGTGCGGCAGCATCGCGCGCCTGGGCGGCATGGTGGCCGGCGATCTCGGCCGGGTTCTTGATCGCCTTGGCCAATACCACCGGATCGCGCATCGGCAGCAGCATGGCCCCGCCCGCGTCGAGCGCGTCGAAGATCGCCGCGACCGCCCGCTCGGGATCGACGGCGACCCGCTTACCGGCAAGGTTGCGCAAGGCGGATGCGAACTCCGCCTTGTCGCGGACGCGCACGGCGTTGCCCAGGTGGCGGTGGACGTCGTCACCGACCTTGTCGGGCGCCACGAACAGTTCGGCGGTGCCGTCCTCGGCGACCAGCGCGTACGAGAGCGCGACCGGCGTGTGGGTCACGTCGGTGCCGCGGACGTTGAACGCCCAGGCGACCGAATCGAGCGCGGAGAGCACCAGCGCGTCGGCGCCCTGGGCGCGCAGCCAGTCGGCGATTTCCGCCCGCTTGTCGGCGGCGCTGCGGCCGGCGAGGGTGTCGGGCTGCACGGCCAGCGGGGCGTCGGACGGCTCCGGGCGGTCCGCCCAGAGCGCATCGATCGGATTCGCCGCGACGGGCACCAGCGTGCCGCCGCGCGGGGCGAGGGCGGCGGCGGTCCGTTCCACCCACTCGCGCGTGTGCAGCCACGGGTCGTAGCCGATCCGGCCGCCCTGCGGCGCATGGCCAGCGAGCCAGCCCGCCACGCTTTCCTGCGGCACTTGGGCATAGCTCCAGTCGGCGCCGTCGACCTGCTCGCGCACCTGCAGCGTGTAGCGGCCGTCGGTGAAGATCGCCGCGTCGCTGGACAGCACCACTGCGGTACCGGCCGAGCCCTGGAAGCCGGTGAGCCACGCCAGCCGCTGCGCATAGCCGCCGACATATTCGCTCATATGCTCGTCCGTCAGCGGCACGACGAACCCGTCGAGCCCTTCTTGCGCGAGCCGGGTGCGGAGGGTGGCGAGGCGTTCGGAATAAGCAGGCATCGGCAATCCATCTGGCGGTCGGGGCGGCGGCGGGGGATGCCCCACGGCTGCGGAAGGCCGTGCTGTGCCAGATTCAGCCGGTGGGCGACAGGGCCGCACCCGGACTCGGCTCACCGCTTGGGGGTTCATTCGCCCCGCCGGCTGCGATACCCCGCCCGCATGCCCGACGCGATCCAGATGCCGTCCGCCCTCCCGTCCATATGCAGGGGGCCGTGGCTGGCACTGCTCGCGGTGCCGCTCCTGGCCGCGTGCGGCGGCAAGCATTTCCGGCCGGTGAGCGACACGCCCGTCAAGATCGGCAAGCCCTATATGGTGCGCGGCATCCGCTACACGCCGGCGGAGGACCCGGACTATGACGCGGTCGGCTATGCCAGCTGGTACGGCAATGAGTCCGGCAACCAGACGGCGAACGGGGAGCGCTTCCGGCCCAAGGGGATCACCGCCGCGCACACCACCTTGCCGCTGCCGAGCTATGTCGAGGTGACGGCGCTCGACACCGGGCGCACTATCCTCCTGCGGATCAACGACCGCGGACCGTTCTCGCGCGGGCGCATCTTGGACCTGAGCCGGGGCGCGGCCGAGCAGCTCGGCATCCGCACGCAGGGCTATGCGGCAGTGCGTGTCCGCCGCGTCGAGCCGCCGGAAAAGGACCGGGCGCGGCTGCGCGACGGCAAGCCCGCGCGGGAGCGGCCCCGTGCCTCCGCAGTGGAGCTGGCGAACCTGCGCGAGCGGCTGGCGCTGGAGAGCGGGCGCTAGGAACGTCCTGGATCCCAACCAGCCGTGTACCCCGGCGAAGGCCGGGGCCCAGTCGCGATGGTCTGGCGGCGGCGCGTTGACGGTGAGGCTTTGCCAACTGGGCCCCGGCCTGCGCCGGGGTATGGAAAGGGAGCGGGGTGCTGCCCTTCATCCCTGTGCTCCTGCCTGCGCTGGAGCACGGTGGTTGTGGCGGAAATCGCTCCCCTCGACTTCACGGGCGTCCCGGCCCACATGGGCGGGCATGAACCACCCGACGCCCCCCATCGCAGAGCAGCGCCCCCACAGCTTCGAACGCCACGGCATCACCGTAGAGGACCCCTGGGCCTGGCTGCGCGACGCCAACTATCCGGAGGTCACCGATCCGGACGTGCTCGCCTATCTGGAAGCCGAGAACGCCTATTTCGAGACGGTGATGGCGCCGCACCAGCGGCTCACCGACGGGCTGTTCGAGGAGATGCGCGGGCGGATCAAGGAGGACGATGCCACCGTTCCGCAGAAGGACGGCGACTGGCTCTACTGGTCCGACTTCGAGACCGGCGGCGAGTATCGCCGCTGGTGGCGCAAGCCCGTGTCGGGCGGCGCGGACGAGCTTATCCTGGACGAGCCGGCGCTGGCCGCGGGCAAGGAATATTTCCGCCTGGGCGCGCTGTCGGTCAGCCCCGACGGCCGCTACCTGGCGTACGCGATCGACGACAATGGCTCCGAACGGTTTGAGGCGCGGGTCAAGGACCTGACCACCGGCGCGCTGCTGGACGACGTGATCCCGGGCACGCTTTCCGAGCTGGTGTGGGTCGCCGACTCCTCGGGCTTTCTCTACGGCCTCGCCAACGACCAGTGGCGGACCGACAATGCGCGGCTGCACCGCCTCGGCACGCCGATCGACCAGGACGTCGAGTTGTACCACGAGGCGGACGAGGGCTGGCGCGTGTCGGTGGGCGAGACCCAGTCGCGCCGCTTCCTGGTGATCTCCGCCGGCGACCACGTCACCAGCGAGGTCCGGCTGGTCCCCGCCGACGACCCGACCGCCGATCCGATCCTGGTGCGCGCGCGCCAGCCGCACGTTGAATATGATGTGGAGGAGCATGACGGCACGCTGTTCATCCACACCAACGACACCGATCCGAACTTCCGGTTGGTGACCGCACCGCTGGAGCGCCCCTCCGAATGGACCGAGCGCCTGGGCCCGAGCGGCCATTTCTACATGACCGGCGTCACCACCTTCGCCGATTTCTTCGTGGTCGAGGGGCGCGAGGACGGGCTCGATCAAATCTTTCTGCACCGCTACGAAGGGGGCGAGGGGACGCCGATCGCGTTCCCTGAGGCGAGCTATGTCGTGGGTCTGGGGGACAACCCCGAGTACGCCGTCGACAAGCTGAGGCTCGGCTATGAGTCGATGGTCACGCCGGGCACCGTCATCGAGTATGACGTCGCCACCGCCGAGCAGCGCGTGCTCAAGGTCCAGACCATCCCCAGCGGCTATGACGCGTCGAAGTACGCGACCGAGCGGCTGAAGATCACCGCCCGCGACGGCACGGAAGTGCCGGTGTCGGTGGTTTACCCCAACGGCTTCCCGCGCGACAGCACGGGCAAGCTCTACCTCTATGCCTATGGCGCCTATGGCTATGCGGTGCCGCCGGGCTTCTCGACCAGCCGCATGTCGTTCCTGGACCGCGGCGTTGCCTTCGCCATCGCGCACATTCGGGGCGGCGACGATCTCGGCCAGCAATGGTATCTCGACGGCAAGCTCGAGAAGCGCACCAACACCTTCAACGACTTCGTCGACGTGGCGCGTGGGCTCATCGAGCACGGCTTCACCAGCGAGGGGCAGATTGCCATCGCCGGCGGATCGGCGGGCGGCGAGCTGATGGGCGCGGTGGTGAACTCCGACCCCGAGCTATGGGGCGCGGTGGTCGCGAGCGTGCCGTTCGTCGACGTGCTCAACACGATGCTGGACGAGACGCTGCCGCTGACGCCGGGCGAATGGCCGGAGTGGGGCAATCCGATCGAGGACAAGGCGGCGTTCGAGCTGATCCGCTCCTACAGCCCATACGACAACGTCCGGGCGCAGGCGTACCCGCCGATCTTCATCTCGGGCGGACTGAACGATCCGCGCGTGACCTATTGGGAGCCGGCCAAATGGGCCGCGAAGCTGCGCTTCACCAAGACCGACGGCAACGTGCTGCTGCTCAAGACCAACATGGGTGCAGGCCATGGCGGCAAGTCGGGCCGGTGGGAGAGCCTGAAGGAAGCCGCCGAGGAGATGGCGTTCGTCCTGTGGCAACTCGGGGTCGAGGGCTGAGCCCTCGCGGGCGGAGCCGCGGCTCCGCCCGTCGGGGAGTGCGCCGCGCAGTTGCGGCGCGGGCGTCAGGCGGCCTTGGCGAACTCGGCGACGATCGCGCGGTCGTTGGCAGCAGTGGTCTTGGAGACCGGTGCGATGTGCGCGCCGACGGTCTGGTTGCGATAGGCGAAATACAGCGCGATCAGGCTGAACATGGTGGACCTCTTGGATGTTTGCTGCGGTGCAGCATCTGTCCCCATCCATGTGGCGTTTCGGCGCGATTGCAGCAAATGCAATGAACTTGCCGGCAGTTGCGCGGCGTGCATCTGAAAAATGGAGCGCGTGCGGGAGGTGCGTACCTCCGCGCGGGCCGGCCGATACGGGGACGACCGGCGCGCCGAAGGCGGCGCTCCCACTGAGGGTTACGCTTGGACTTGCAGGGGCGAGTAGCGCCCCGCGAAGCTCAGTCCCGCACGACTCGCGTGACGTGCCCCATCTTGCGACCGGCACGGACTTCGCGCTTGCCGTAGAGGTGGAGGTGGGCGCCGGGCTCGGCCATCAGCTCGGGCCAGGCGTCGGCGTCCTCGCCGATCAGGTTGGTCATCACCGCCTCGCGGCCCGTCATCCGCACGGGGCCCAGCGGCAGGCCGCAGATCGCCCGCACATGGTTCTCGAACTGCGAGGTTTCGGCCCCCTCGATCGTCCAATGGCCGGAATTGTGGACGCGCGGCGCCATCTCGTTGAACACCGGGCCTTCCGGGCCGCAGAAGAACTCCAGCGTGAGCACCCCGACATGGCCGAGCGCCTCCGCGACGCGGCCGGCGAGGGCCGCCGCCTCGGTCCATTGCGCGGCGACTTCCGCCGGGGCGGGGACGGTCGAGGTGTCGAGGATGCCGTCCTTGTGGACGTTGCACGCCGGCGGATAGCTGACCACCGCGCCGTCCGGGCCGCGCGCCAGGATGATCGAGAATTCGTGGGTGAAGGGAACGAACGCCTCGAGGATCGCAGGGCCGTCGCCAATCGCCGCCCAGGCGGCGTCCGCGTCCTCCGGCGCGGCAAGGCGGGCTTGACCCTTGCCATCGTAGCCGAAGCGCGTGGTCTTGAGGACCGCGGGGCAGCCGATGGTGGCGATCGCTGCGTCCAGCTCCGCACGGCTGGCGACCGCCGCCCAGCGGGCGGGCCGGCCACCGAGATCCTCGACGAAGCGCTTCTCCGCGACACGATCCTGCGCCACGCGGAGCGACTTGGAGGAGGGGTGGACCGGCACCTGTTCCTCGAGCGTCGCGATCGGCTCGGCGGCGATGTTCTCGAACTCGTAGGTGACGAGGTCGACCTGGGCGGCGAACTCGGCGAGCGCCGCGCCGTCGTCATAGGCGCCGCGGGTGTGCGCGGCGGCTACGTCATTGGCGGGCCCGGTATCGGGCGCATAGACATGGATGCGATAGCCGAGCTGGGCGGCGGCCATGCCGATCATCCGCCCGAGCTGGCCCGATCCGATGATGCCGATGGTGGCGCCGGGCGAGTGGGTCATTGCGGGTCGATCGCCACGCTGTCGGTCTGGGCGGCGCGCCAGGTGTCGAGGCGGGCAGCGAGCGCATCGTCGGAGACGGCCAGGATCGCCGCTGCCATCAGACCGGCATTGACGGCGCCGGCGCGGCCGATCGCGAGCGTACCGACCGGGATGCCGGCCGGCATCTGCACGATCGAGAGCAGGCTATCCATGCCGCTCAATGCCTTGGATTCCACCGGCACGCCCAGCACCGGGAGCCGCGTCATCGAGGCCGCCATGCCCGGCAGGTGCGCAGCGCCACCGGCACCGGCGATCACCACCTTGAGGCCACGTCCCGCCGCACCCTCAGCATAGTCGACCAGACGCCGCGGCGTTCGGTGCGCGGACACCACCTTGGTCTCGTGCGGGACGCCCAAGGCGTCGAGCACGTCTGCTGCATGGCGCATCGTCTCCCAATCGGAGGTGCTGCCCATGATGATGCCGACGAGAGGTTGGTCTGCCATCGCTGTCCCAAATGCGAGGAAGCCGGCTTCCTAGAGAGCGGCACGGCACCGGGCAAGGCCGGAAGCCCCGCCCGAGGTGCCACGCTGCGAAACGGCCTTACCGGTCGCGCAAATAGTAGCGGTCGGTCGCGTTGAGCGCCTCGTCGAGTTCATAGACCAGCGGCTGACCGGTCGGGATCTCCAGACTGGCGATATCCGCGTCCGAGATGCCGGACAGGTGCTTCACCAGCGCGCGCAGCGAATTGCCGTGCGCGGAGATCAGCACGCGCTTGCCGGCCTTGAGCTCGGGTACGATCCGCGCCTCCCAATAGGGCAGCACGCGCGCGATCGTGTCCTTCAGACTCTCCGTCGCAGGTACGGCGATGCCGGCATAGCGGCGATCGTTGCTGAGGTCATAGGGGCTTCCCGCCTCCGGCAGGGGCGGCGGGATGTCGAAGCTGCGGCGCCAGATCTTGACCTGGTCCTCACCGTGCTTGGCTGCGGTCTCTGCCTTGTCGAGGCCGGTCAGACCCCCATAGTGCCGCTCGTTGAGGCGCCAGTCCTTCTCGACCGGCAGCCACAGGCGGCCCATCGACTCCAGTGCGAGGTTGAGCGTCTTGATCGCCCGCGTCTGGAAGCTGGTGAAGCACTGGTCGAAGTCGAGGCCCTTGGCCGCCATCAGTTCGCCGGCCGCCGTCGCCTCGGCGATGCCCTGCTCGGTCAGGTTGACGTCCCACCAGCCGGTGAAGCGGTTCTCCAGGTTCCAGGCGGACTGGCCGTGACGAATGAGGACGAGGCTGGGCATCGGGGCTCCTTGGAAAAATGGGTACGGCAGGACGGGCGGATCAGAGCTCGTCGATCATCCCGGCAAGCGTGTCGAGGCAGGAATGCGCGAGCTTCTTGGAGCGCTCGGGCGACCAGCCGAACTCCGGATCGGGGTTCGCGTCATGGTCCTTGAACGGCATCTCCAGCGTCATCGACACCGCGCCGAAGCGTTCGGCGAGCTGGTTGGTCGACATGGACAGGTTCGCCTGGCCGGGCGCCGACTTCACATAGCCGAGCTCCAGCTGGAAGTCGGGCGTCGCCGCTGCCAGGCGCCGGCCATATTCGTAGAACTTCTCGCCATGCGGATCGGTCCAGGCGGGAATGCCCTCATACCCCGCCAGGAAATTGGCGGGGATCGCCTCGTCGCCGTGGACGTCCATCGCGAAGACGACGCCGGTCTCATCCATGGCGTTGCGCACGCACAGCACTTCGGGGCTGCGCTCGGGCGTCGGCGTATGCCACTCGCGGTTGAGGTTCACGCCGGCCGCATTGGTGCGCAGGTGGCCGCGGAAGGACCCGTCCGGATTCATGTTGGGCACCAGGTGCAGCGTCGCCTTTTCGCGCAGCGCCTGCGCGGTCGCGTCGTTCGGATCGACCAGCTTTTCCAGCGCGCCTTCCATGAACCATTCGGTCATCGACTCGCCCGGATGCTGGCGCGCGTAGAACCAGACCTGCTTGGGGCCGGTGCCGATCGTCAGGCAATCGATCGCACGGCCGTCCAGCGTCTGGCCCAGCTCGCGCACGGTGACGCCGGGCTCGCCACCGATTCGCGCCACCAGCGCGTCGTGCTGCTCCATCGTATAGGGTGCGAAATAGGCGAACCAGACGAGGTCGCTGTCGATCTCCGCCGTCCAGCGCATCACGCCATCGGCATAGTCGGTGTCGGCGACCTGCCGCCATGCCACGCGGTCGGTGCTCATCCGCGTGCGGTAGCCGGGCCACCCGAACGCATAGGCCGAGCCGCCTGCATTGGTGATGCGGAAGGTCAGCCGGCGCCCCTTGGCGCCGGCGACCCGGAAGTGGAACCATTGATAGAAGTCGGACTGGTGATCGCGCACGATCTCCAGGTTCAGCGTGTCGCCCTCGATTCCGGTGAGGCGGATGTTGCCGCTGTCGAAGGCGGCGTTGACGGTGATGCTCATTTGACCGTGGTAGTGATCCCCGACTCTCCGGGGAAGCCCTGGAACAAGGCGTTGGCGAGCTTGTCGGCCACCGTGATCGGCTGGCTCGACTCCTTGCCTTCGAGCGACTCGGTGACCGCACGGCCTTCCCACACGACCGTGTTGTCGGTCCGGCGGCGGATCTGCGCCGAAAGCTCCGATCCGATCACCGCCTGCTGGCGGCCGCCGCCGACGGGCAGGGTCACGCCGCCGCCTACGCCCACGCCCGAGCGCCGGCCGAAGCTGCCGCCGCCGGCGCCCAGGCCCACGGAAAAGGGTGCAGGCTTTTCCACATAGCCGCGGGTGGCACGCAAGAATGCGACCGAGACGACATAGCGCGAATCGCTGCTCACCGTGGTGCGCGTGGGCGTGAAGCCAAGGCGACTCAGTTCGCGCGAAACCGCGTCGGCATAGGTCTGGTACTCGGGGCTGATGGTCGCGTTGGTGCGGAGCGGCTCGATCGTGAAGCTGCCCGGCTCTACGGGCGAACCGAGGTGGAAGCGGGTCACATCGATCGGCGCGGCACGCTGGGTGGTCGCACAGCCCGCGGTAAGGCTTGCGATCCCTGCGGTAAGCGCCAGTACGAGCTTGTTCATGCCTTGGCTCCTGTGCGGCCCGAATCGTCGTGCCGTGTTCAACGCGCGGCTTGCCGCATCCGCTCCAATGCCGCCATCCTTGACTTGGAAGCCGTCAGCTTCTAGGCGGGCGCCTCTTTTTGTCAGCCCAAATTTCGAGAAGCGAACCCGGTCATGAAGATCGTCAACTCCCTGAAGTCGCTCAAGGATCGCCACCGGGACAACCGCGTGATCCGCCGCCGCGGCCGTATCTACGTCATCAACAAGACGAATCGCCGTTTCAAGGCACGCCAGGGCTGATCTTGCCGGTTCGGTGACGGTCGACGTGCCGAACCCGGTCAAGGCCGTCGTCTTCGACGTCGGCAACGTCCTCTACCATTGGGACCCTCGGTTCCTCTACGAGCGCCTGATCGACGACGATCAGGCGCTCGCGGCGTTTCTGCGCGACGTCGTGACGCAGGAATGGCATTTCCAGCACGATGCCGGCCGCCCCTTCGCCGAGACCTCGGCCGAGCTGATCGCGCGCTATCCGGAGCATGAGGCGCTGATCGCCGCCTGGGGGCCGCGCTTCAACGAAAGCATCGGCGGGCCCGTGCTCGGCATGGCCGGTATCGTCGCGGAACTGGATGCCGCCGGCGTGCCGCTCTACGCGATCACCAACTTCTCCGGCGAGTTCTGGCCGCCGTTCCGCGCGACCGCGCCCGAACTGTTCGACCGGTTCCGCGACGTGGTGGTGTCGGGCGATGAGAAGCTGGTGAAGCCGGATCCGGCGATCTACGCGCTGGCGCTGCGTCGATTCGGCTTGGCCAAGGGCGAGGCGGTGTTCGTGGACGACAACCTCGCCAACGTGGCCGCCGCCGATGCCGCGGGCCTTCGCGCGGTGCATTTCTGGGACGCTGCGGCTTTCCGCGCCGAACTGGTGCGGCTGGGGTTGCTACCCGAATAACAAGCACAGGCTCCTGCGCAGGCAGGAGCCTAGGGCCGCAGGCGCTGGCGCTCGCATACCCGGTGCTCCCGCTTTCCGGGAGCACCGGCTCGGCCTCAGGCCTTGTTCTTCTCGTAGTTCTTGAGCTCGTCGCCGATCAGCCGCACCACGTGCAGCACGTTGGTGGAGCCCGGCGTTCCGAACGGCACGCCGGCACAGACCACCACTCTGTCGGAGGCGCCGGCCATGTGGTGGCGCAGCATCATGCGCTTCGCCTTGGCGATCATCTCCTCGAACGACCCTACGTCGCGGGTGTGGACCGCGTGCACGCCCCACAACAGGCCGAGTCGCCGTGCGGTCTCCAGCTTCGGAGTCAGCACCATGATCGGCACGCCCGGACGCTCACGTGCGATTCGCCGAGCGGTCGAGCCGGAGATGGTGAAGCACAGGATCGCCTTGGCATCGACCGTGCGGGCGATGTTCTTGGCAGCTTCGGCGAGCGCGTCGGCGGTAGTGGGATCGGGACGCGTGATGGTGAAGTGGACGCGGTCGCCGTGGCCGGGATCGCGCTCCACCGAATTGGCGATGGCGTCCATCATCGCGACCGACTCGGCCGGCCACGAACCGGCGGCGCTTTCCGCCGAAAGCATGATCGCGTCGGCGCCGTCGTAGACCGCCGTCGCCACGTCCGACACTTCCGCGCGGGTCGGCGAAGGCGAGGTGATCATCGATTCGAGCATCTGGGTCGCGACCACCACCGGCCGGCCCAGGCGGCGGGCGGTCTCGACGATCCGCTTCTGGAGCGGCGGCACCGACTGGGGCGGCAGCTCCACGCCCAGGTCGCCGCGCGCGACCATGACGCCGTCGCACTGCTCGACGATCTCCTCCAGTCGGACGACGGCCGACGGTTTCTCGATCTTGGCGAGCAGCGCGGCGCGTCCCTGGATGAGCTTGCGGGCGTCCGCCAGATCCTCGGGCCGCTGGACGAACGAGAGCGCGATCCAGTCGACGCCCGCGTCCACCGCGAAGTGAAGGTCGCTGATGTCCTTGGGGGTCAGCGCCGCCATCGGCAGCACCACGTCCGGAACGTTCAGGCCCTTGTTGTTGGAGAGCATGCCGCCGACTTCGACCCGGGTCACGATGCGGGTGTCGTCATGCTCGACGACGCGCAGCACGAGCTTGCCGTCGTCCAGCAGCAGCCGAGCCTCCGGCGTGATCGCGGCGAAGATCTCCCGGTGGGGAAGCTCGACGCGCGTGGCGTCGCCCGGCGCGTCCGAGCGATCGAGGATGAACTGACTGCCGGTTTCCAGCATCACCTTGCCCTCGGCGAAGCGGCCGACGCGCAGCTTCGGACCCTGAAGATCGGCAAGGATCGTGGTGGGGCGGTTATATTCCTTTTCCAGCGCGCGAATCGCCGCGATCACCGGGAGTTTCGACGCCTGGTCGCCGTGGCTCATGTTGATCCGGAACGCGTCTGCACCGGCTTCGAACAGCCGGGCGATCATCTCCGGAGTGTTGCTGGCCGGGCCCAGTGTCGCGAGCACGCGGACTTTGCGCGAGCGGGGCGTAAAAGCCTTTGTCATCCTCGATCCTTGGTTTTCGAGCCACCGGCTCTACCTGTTCTTCGATCCGGATCAACCTTTGGAGGGCGTAAATGGCAGACATCGACCATCTTGATGACAGGATCGCTGCGACCGCGTTCCGGCGGCTGGTGCGCCATCTGCGCCATCGCTCGGACGCGCAGAACATCGATCTGATGGGGCTGGCGGGGTTTTGCCGGAACTGCCTGTCGGAATGGGTGGAGGACGCGAGCATCCGCGCGGAGCAGCCGATCGACCGGGAAACCGCGCGCGCGCTGATCTATGGCATGCCCTATGCCGAGTGGAAGGCCAGCCACCAGCCGCCGGTAACCGAGGCGCAGCTCGCGCGCATGCAGGAAAGCCTGGCGCGTAATCCGACCGACCTCGCCTGAACGCCGAACGAAGCGCGCGAGCCTCACGCACCGGTTGAGCGGTGGCGGGGGATCGCCTAGACGCCCCGGTTCACCACAGATTCCACAGGACCATCATGAGCGACAATATCTCCGCCGAGCAGCTGCGCCTTCTGATCGAGCGCATCGAGCGGCTGGAAGAGGAGAAGAAGGGCATCTCCGACGACATCAAGGACGTCTTCGCCGAGGCGAAGTCGACCGGCTTCGACGTTAAGACCATGCGCACCATCATTCGACTGCGAAAGATGGAGAAGCACCATCGCGAGGAGCAGGATATGATGGTTCAAACCTACCTGAGCGCCCTGGGGATGTAAGATTGCCGCTAACCGCCCGAGTACGGCCGATTCAATGCCTCTTCATAGCGCTTCAGCGCTATCGGGTCAGCGGATTTTAGATCACGTATCAAGGCCTTAGTTTCCTCAACGTGCTGCATAAACGTGAGGTGCGTACGAGCCATCAGATAGTTGATCGTCGCGGTCAGCCAGAACAGGCCAGACTCGATCTGGTCAAGTTCTTCGTCGCTGACCGCGAGATCACTTCCCGGCCGAGGATGCGTGATCCGATTCCGAATCGAAACGGCGTGTTGAAGGTCTGCCCAGCCGGAAACAGAGAACGCCACCTCTAGGTCCGGGCTGATATGTTGCGCTTGGGACGCTACCAGCCTGATAGCGGTTGGTAGCGGCACGCTTCGCTGCTGCAGCTGGACTCGCCCATTGTCCGACACGGTGTACGCCTGCTCGCGGAGCGCAAGATCGATGATAGGCGTGAGCTCGTCGATGTGGTCTAGCACTTTATGAACATGGTCGCGTGCGAGCCATGTAAGACCTTCCATCGCTGCTAGGCTGGCGCGCACGATGTCCCGGCGAGTGGTCTGGTCGTCCTTGACCCGAAGGCGTGTTTGCGCGGCGATCACGTCTTCAATCAGCAGCCGGATGAGCGCCGTCAATCGTCCCGCATCGTCAGCATTCTGCATGGCATCATGTGACCGCAATCTTCTGGCAAGAGCAAGGGTTGCTGAGGGCACTGGCGGACGAGTATGGCCGCTTCAGATCCCAAAAGAGGCATTCATGGCAGGCCATTCCAAGTTCAAGAACATCATGCACCGCAAGGGCGCGCAGGATAAGAAGCGCTCGGGCATGTTCTCCAAGCTCAGCCGCGAAATCACCGTCGCGGCCAAGATGGGTCTGCCGGACCCCGACATGAACCCGCGCCTGCGCGCGGCGGTGAACGCCGCCAAGGCGCAGTCGATGCCCAAGGACAACATCCAGCGCGCGATCGACAAGGCGTCGAAGGGCGATATGGAGAATTACGAGGAGATCCGCTACGAGGGCTTCGGGCCCGGCGGTGTGTCCCTCATCATCGAGGCGCTGACCGATAACCGCAACCGCACCGCCACCAACGTGCGCACCGCAGTGTCGAAGAACGGCGGCAACCTGGGTGCGAGCGGTTCGGTCAGCCACGGCTTCGACCGCGTGGGCCTCATCAACTATCCGGCAAGCGCCGGCGACGCCGAAAAGGTGTTCGAGGCGGCACTGGAAGCCGGTGCCGAGGACGTCACCTCCAGCGAGGACGGGCACGAGATCTGGACCGCACAGGGCGACCTGCACGAAGTCGCCAAGGCGCTGGAGCCGGTGCTGGGCGAGGCCGAGGGCGCAAAGCTCGCCTGGAAGCCGCAGACCATGGTCGAAGTGACCGAGGACGACGCTGCGACCCTGTTCAAGCTGATCGACGCGCTCGACGACGACGATGACGTGCAGACCGTGTGGGGCAACTACGAAGTCTCCGACGCGGTTATGGAGAAGCTCGGCTGATCATCCTGGGCCTGGATCCCGGCCTCGGCACCACTGGCTGGGGCCTGATCCGCGCGGACGGCAATCGCCTCAGCCACGTCGCCAACGGGCAGATCCGCACCGATCCGTCGATGCAGCTGCCCCGGCGCCTCTCCCACCTGTTCGGGGCGCTGGGCGAGGTGATCCGCACCGAGCGTCCCGAGAGCGCTGCGGCCGAGGAGGTGCTGGGCAACAGCAATGCGCAGTCGACGCTCAAGCTCGGGCAGGCGCGCGGCGTGGTGCTGCTCGCCGCCGCCACCGCGGGACTGGCGATCGGCGAATATCATCCGAGCGTGGTCAAAAAGGCGGTGGTCGGCACCGGCGGGGCCGACAAGCGCCAGATCCAGGCGATGGTCGGGCATCTATTGCCGGGCGTGAAGCTCGCCGGGCCCGACGCCGCCGACGCGCTGGCGGTGGCGATCACCCATGCGCATCACCTGGCGAGCGCCCATGCGCGCGCCCGACGGACGGGAGTGGGGGCATGATCGCGCATCTCAAAGGTCGGCTCGAGTCGACGGGCATCGACCACGCGGTGATCGACGTAGGCGGCGTCGGCTATCTGGTCGGCGCCTCGTCCCGCACGCTGCAGGCGCTGGGCGGGGTGGGCGAGCACGTCACCATCCACACCGAGATGCTGGTGGCCGAGGACTTCATCCGGCTGGTCGGCTTCGCCACTGCCGACGAACGTGACTGGTTCCGGTTGCTGACCGGCGTGCAGGGCGTGGGCGCGCGGGTCGCGCTCGCGATCCTGTCGGTGCTTGCCCCCGACGAGCTGCGCACCGCCATCGCCAAGGGCGACAAGGCCAGCATCGGCCGCGCCAATGGCGTGGGGCCCAAGCTAGCCCAGCGCATCGCCATGGAGCTGAAGGACAAGGTCGGCGGCATCGCGCCGGGCCTCGCGGGCGTCGCCGGTGCCACGATTCCGGCGGGCGGCGCGAGCGCCGACGCGGTTTCGGCGCTGCTCAACCTGGGCTTCAAGCCGGCCGAAGCGGCACGCGCCGTCGAGGCAGCGGCCGAGGAGGTCGGCGAGGGTGCCAGCCTCGATGCGCTCGTCCGCCTCGCGCTGCGCAAGGCGGCGCGATAGCGGCTGCGCTGGACGCCGCGGCCAGTGCGCGACAGGATGCCCATGCCTGAACGGGGGCGCTGCCCTCGGAAGGGCTGACGCACCAAAAGAAAGCACGGTCGAAATGGCGATGCATGCGATGATCCTTGTGGCGCTGCTTGCGACAAGCCCTGCGAGTGCTGAGGATGCGGCCGTGCGTCGACTGGTCGAGCGGTTCGAGGCGGCGCGCCTCGGGTTCGATCCTGCTGCGCTCGAAGAGACGCTTTCGCCCGAGTACGAAGAGATCTCGCCGGCTGGTGCTGTCGACTCTCGCGCGGAAGTCCTCGCCTTCTACGCGCCTGAGGCGAAGAAGCCTGCGCCGCCGATCCGGAGCGATGAAGTCGCCGTGCGATCGGCCGGGGACACTGCAGTGGTTACGTCGCGCATGTCGGTGATGCTTCCGGGCGGCGCGTCGCGTTCCATGCGCGTCCGCTATGTCGCGCATCGGTCCGGCGGCGCTTGGCGGCTGCTCTCGACGCAATACACGCCGATGCCGCCGGCAAGGACGCAGTAACCAAAAGCAACGCCCCGTCCCGTACCCCGGCGCAGGCCGGGGTCCAGGGCCAAGCAGAGCCACGGCTTGGGGCGCCTGGAACCCTGAGCTCCTGCCTGCGCAGGAGCACGGTAGAGGGGCCGCAAGGCCCGGACTACGCGTTCGTCAGAACAGCTTCAGTTCGACCACGCGTACCGGCCTTCCCGCTTGCGGGCGCATCCGCACCCGGACCGCGGTGGCGCGCAGCGGCGACCAGCGGGCGTTGGTGATGCCGTTGGCGAGCGGAGCGTCCTGCTCAGCCGTGACTTTCTGCCAGCGACCGTCGACCTGCGCCTCGATCGTGTAGCTTACCGGCGCGGCGTGCTGGGCATCGGCGAAGAAGGCGAGCTCGGCCGAAGAAAGCTCGGTTGGTTTGCCGAAGTCCACCTGCAGCCACGGTGCGCGTTCGCCGGCCTGGCTGCTCCAGCCGTGGTCGTTCTCCGGGAAGAACACCACGCGGCCGTCCACGGCGTCGTGGATGCGCTCGGGCGTGCCGCTCGACGCGCTCGGCTTGGGAAATTGCCCGCGGACCAGTTCGACCGCGCGGTCGATGCGGGTCGCGCGGGCAGGCGCGGCGCGGCGCGCGATGGGCACTTCGATCCGCTCGGCCTTGGCACTGCGTGCGACCTCCTGCCCGTCGACCAACACGCGCATGCCTGCACCCTGGCGGTAGTGGCTGCCGTCGGCGTCGTAGCGGATCGTCACCAGCCGCCCGTGATAGGGCACGTCCTGCAACTGGAACCACTGAAGGGTGTCCGGCCCGGTGCCGGCGGGTACCAGCGGGTGGACCTCCAGCACATCGTCCTCGCGCGGACGCAGGCCGACCAGCCCGGCGATCACCAGGTCGGTGAAGCCCGAGTGGAAATAATGGTGGCTGCGCGCCAGGCCGACGATCGGCTTGCCGGTGTCGGGATGATAATCCTCCTCCAGGTCGAGCCGGTCGCCCTGATAGTGGAGCTGCGCATATTGGCGCAGCAGGCGCAGATAGTCGGCGCGGGTGACGACGTTCTGGCGATAGTCGCGCAGCAGATTGGCCATGGCGGTCAGCGTCTGCGTTGTCTGGAACGGCCAGATGGGTCCGTTCCACTGGCATTCGGGCGCAGTGCCTTCGTAGCGATACTGCTGCATGTAGTGCGGGTAGCTCGGCTCCACCGTGCGCATGCCGAACGGTCCGCCTAGCCCCTGCGGCGACAGCAGGTGCTTCCAGGCGTTGGCGAAGCGTGGGTCGTTGCTCGGCAGGCCGAAGGTCCAGGGCACATAGCCGGCGAGCTCGCGCCCGCGGATCGGCTCCCAATACTTCACATGCTCGTTGTCGACCTTGTACCGGTCGATGAAGTGGCCGAGCTTCGGGCTCCACAGCGCTTCTTCGACGCGGGTGCGCAGCCGGTCGGCGCGTGCGTCATAGTCGGCGGCGGTCTTCGCATCCCCTGAAAGGGCGGACAGGCGGGCGATCGCGCGCGCGTTGGCGAACATATAGGCGTTGATCGACGGCCGGAACGAATCGCCCCCGCGAAACCCGTCCTTCCCGCCGGAGGCGTCGATCGACGAGATGGTGTACTCGGTCGCATCGAGCAGCGGTTCGATGAAGTAGAGCCCCTTGGTGAAGTCGAACTTGTCGTCCCACAGGCCATAGATGTGGCGCATCGCGGAAAGGTGGCGGACCGCATCGATACGGTCGCCGTCGACCAGGAAGCGCGCGTAGGTGGCATCCGCGATCGCTTCGCTGAAGTGCCGGTCGTTGCCGCCGTCCTGGTAGAGGAAGTCGATGTAATCGCCCGCATAGCGGCGATCGCGCAGCCAGCGGCCTTCGTAGAGGTGGAAGCCGGTCGCGTCGTTGAGACTCGCATAGGGTTCGCGCTGCCAGCCCACGTCGTCCATGAACTCGGTGCTGATATAGCCCTTTTCGCCCAGGTCGCGCTGGTGGGCGCGGAACAGCTGCCAGCGATAGTAATAGACGGCGTCGAGCTTCGGATCGGACGATTCGAACAGTGGGATATTGTCGCGATACCAGGGCGCGTCGTTGCCGAACCGGCCAGGCAGCACGGCGTCCGCATCGATCCGCAGCGCAGTCACGGCCGGCTGTTGCGGCGGCCCCGCCGTCGCACCGGCGCTCAGCAAGCCGGCTGCGCCCAGCAGCGCCAGCACCCGCACCGCGCGCCCGATGCGCGTCCCCTTCGTCCGGTTGATCGCCAAGCCTGCCTCTCCCTTTTTTGTCTGAGCAATGCTTAGGCGAAAGGAGACCGCTTAGACCAGCGGCGTCGGCAACGGCTTCCCCGCAAAATAGGCGTCGAGGTTGGCGAGCACCAGCGCGGCCATGGCGGCACGGCCGGCGACGGTGGCGCTCCCTTGGTGGGGGGCGAGCACGACATGGTCCATGTGGCGAAGCGCGCGCGGCACGTCCGGCTCGTTCTCGAACACGTCCAGCCCGGCGCCGGCGATCTGCCCCTCGGCGAGCGCCGCGATCAGCGCCGCCTCGTCCACCAGGCTGCCGCGCGCGACGTTGACGAGCACGCCGTCCGGGCCAAGCTCCGCAAGCACCTCGGCCCCGACGATGTGCTGCGTTTCCTCGCCGCCCGGGGCAGACAGGATCAGCACGTCCGAAGCGGCTGCCAGGGCGCGGATGTCGGGCAGGAACCGCCAGGGCAGGTCCGGCTTCGCATGGCGGGCGGTGTAGAGGAGCTCGGCCGCGAACGGCTCGGCGCGGCGTGCTATCGCACGACCGATGCGGCCGAGGCCGAAGATGCCGATGCGGCGGCCGCTCGCCTGGCGGCCGGGAGGGACCATCCAGCCGCCGTCGCGCACCATCCGGTCGTTGACGGCGATCCGCCGCTGCACCGCCAGCATGAGCGCGATCGCCTGGTCCGCGACGTCCTCGGTCAGCACGTCCGGCGTCGTCGTGACGCGAATGCTGCGGGCGCGGGCCGCCTCCAGATCGATGCCGTCATAGCCGACGCCGTTGATCGCGATGATCTCCAGCCGAGGCAGGGCCTCGATCATCGCGGCGTCGATGACGCTTGCGCCACCGGCGACGATGGCGCGGGTGTCCTCCGGACCGCCGCCGCGGTGGACGGTGAAGCGCTGCTCCAACTGCTCGATCATCTCGGATGCGAGCGGCGTCATGACGAACAGGGGCGGGAGATCGGTCATCGCGTCAGCCTAGCGGCGTGCGATGTGCCTCGACAGGGGGCGGGGTGCATCGGTACGGAACGAACCATGGACATCATCGATCCGAAGGCCGCAATCCCGTCCTCCATGGGGCCGGCAAGCCGATGAGCGATGCCGATCGCATTCTGACGCCCGCCCGGCGCGGCGAGGACGTCGACGCCGCGCTTCGCCCGCGTTCGCTGGACGAGTTCGTCGGCCAGAAAGCCGCGCGCGAAAATCTGCGCGTGTTCATCGACGCGGCGCGCTCGCGGGGCGATGCGCTCGACCATGTGCTGTTCTTCGGACCTCCAGGGCTCGGCAAGACGACGCTGGCGCAGATCGTCGCGCGCGAGATGGGCGTGGGCTTCCGCGCCACCTCCGGCCCAGTGATCGCCAAGTCGGGCGATCTGGCCGCGCTGCTCACCAACCTCGAGGACGGCGACGTGCTGTTCATCGACGAGATCCACCGCCTCAATCCGGCGGTCGAGGAGGTGCTCTATCCGGCGATGGAGGACCGCGCGCTCGACCTGATGATCGGCGAGGGTCCGTCGGCGCGATCGGTACGGATCGATCTGCCGCGCTTCACGCTGGTGGGCGCCACCACGCGCCAGGGCCTGCTGACGACGCCATTGCGCGACCGCTTCGGCATCCCGGTGCGGCTGCAATTCTACACGGTCGACGAGCTGGAGCGGGTGGTGACGCGGGCGGCCGGGCTGCTCGACCTGCACGTGGCGTCGGACGGTGCGCGCGAGATCGCCCGGCGCGCACGCGGCACGCCGCGCATCGCCGGACGGCTGCTGCGCCGCGTGCGCGACTTCGCCAATGTCGCGGGCGCCGAGACGGTCGACGCGCGCACGGCCGATGCCGCGCTCAACCGGCTGGAGGTCGACAACCAAGGGCTGGACGCGATGGACCGGCGCTACCTGACGATGATCGCCGACGTGTATCGCGGCGGCCCGGTTGGCGTGGAGACGCTGGCGGCGGGGCTTTCCGAGCCGCGCGACACGATCGAGGAAGTGATCGAGCCCTATCTGATCCAGATCGGCATGGTCGCGCGTACCGCACGCGGGCGCTGCCTGAACTCGGCCGGGTGGAAGCACCTCGGCATCGAGCCCCCGGTGAACACGCAGGACGGCCTCTTCGACTAGGCGCCGGGCGGCGGCGATCGCGTCCGTCGCCAGGTCTGGCGCGAGCGGAACCAGGAGCCTCCCCCGCGCGCTGGAACGATCCACCGGCTCGCAGGCGCCGGCGGCGAGGAGAGAGGCGATGGCGGACACGGAACAGGCGCCCGGCAAGACGGCGCTGCTGATCATCGACATGATCAACGCGCTCGATTTCGAGGATGCGGCCCCGTTGCAGGAGGCGGCGGAAGCGGCTGCGGAGCCGATCCTGTCGCTGCGCGCGGCGGCCGACGCGGCGGGCGTGCCCGTCATCTACGTCAACGACAACAACGGCGAATGGCATTCCGAACGCTCGCGCCTGGTCGAAAACGTGACGGAGAGCGATGCGCCGGGGCGCGAGCTCACCCGCAAGCTGGCGCCCCGCAAGGACGATTACTTCATCATCAAGCCGCAGTTCTCCGGCTTCTACTCGACCAACCTGCCGGTGCTGCTGCCCAAGCTGGGGGTCAGCCGGCTGATCCTGACGGGGGTGGCCGCCGACATTTGCGTGCTGTTCACCGCCGCGGACGCGCACATGCGGGCGTACGACCTGTGGGTGCCCGAGGATGCCGTCGCCAGCAGCGATCCACAGCGCACCAAATGGGCGCTGGAGATCATGCGCAACAGCATGGATGCGGAGATCGGTCCCACCCGCGAATGCTCGCTCGCCGACTGGATCGCCAAGGCGGAGTGACCAAGGAACGCGGCTGGGCTGCGCTCGTTTGAACCCCCACGCGCCGCCCGGCGTGCTGGAGTTCCCGATGCACCCATTGCCCGTGCGCGCCGGTGGCGCCGCCTGATGCCGACCGCAGATTCCATGCCCTATGGCGTGCTTGCCGCCGCCCTGGCGGACGCAATCGCGAGCCAGGACTTGCTGTTCATCGCCGCCGACGAGCAGCGCGCCGAGCGCATTGCCGCGGCGCTGGCCGCCCTCGCTCCCGACGCGGCGGTGGTGCACCTGCCGTCGAGCGACGCAATCCCGGGCGACAATGCGCCGCCCTCCGCCGCCAATGTGGGCCGGCGCGTGGGGGCGCTGCGCCGGCTGCGGCTGCTGGCGGGGGACGCCAAGCGCCCGCGGCTTGCCTGCATCACCACGGCGGAGGCGACCGTGCCGCTGCTGCCGCCGGTGGAAAGCTTCGATGCGGCGCCGCCGGCGTTGGCGGTCGGCGACGAACTCGATCCGGAGGCCTTCCGTGCCGAGGCGGAGGCGATCGGTTACTTCACCGACGACCGGGTGGATGAGCCGGGCGAGGTCGCAGTGCGGGGCGGTGTGGTCGACATCTTCCCCGCGGACGCCCCGCGCCCGGTGCGGATCGAGGTGGTGGAGGGACGGATCGCCGCGATCCGCGGCTATGATCCCGCGACGCAGCGCTCCGAAGAGGCGCTGGACACCATCGAGATCGGCCGGGCCATGGAACCGGGCATCGGCGAGGGTGCTGCAGGCGTATCCCTCTTCGCGCACTTGCCCCCCGTCGCAATTGCCAGCGACTCCGGTGCCGAGAAGCGTCGGAAACGCTTCCTGGCGCTGGCCGAGGACGGCGCCAAGCGTCGTCGCGCAAACGCTGGCGTCGTGTCCGGCAGCGATTGGAACGCGCAGTTGGCCAAGGCCGATACGCTCGGCCTGCCGGAGGGCGGGGAAGTGCCGCCGCGCTTCGTCGAGCAGCGCCAGCCCTCGCGCGGCTTTGCGCGGTTCGGGCGCGCCGCACTGGAGGAGGGCGCGCTGCTGCTGGTCGGATCGCGCCGCGACCTACGCTTCTTGGGGGCAAGGGTGAGGAAGCTGCTCAAGACCGAGCCTCAGGAGGTCGCCAGCTGGCAGGCTGCGCGGGCGCTTGGGCCTGGTACGGTCGCGACCCTGGTTGCGCCGATCGAGCGCGGGTTCCGCGTCGAAGGACTGGCGGTGGTGGCCGCCTCCGACCTGCTCGGCGGACGCGCGCTGGCAGAGGACAACGCGGTCGCCGCGATCGACCCGCTGTTCGCGGGTGCCGGCGAACTGCGCATCGGTGACGTGGTGGTGCACGAGGACTTCGGCATCGGGACCGTGATGGGGTTGGAGACGCTGCCGGGTGAGCATGGCGGCGACGCGATCATGCTCGGCTATGCGCGCGAAGGCCGCCGGCTGGTGCCGGTCGCCGAGGCCGACCGCATCTGGCGCTACGGCGCGGACGCCGATTCGGTGAGACTCGACTCGCTCGACGGATCGAGCTGGGAGAAGCGGCGCGGCGCGATCGATGCGGCGGTGGCGGAGAGCGCCAAGGGCCTCGCTGCACTCGCCGCCGAGCGCGACGCGCGCACCACCGACCCGATCGAGCCGGACCCGGCTGCGTACGAACGCTTCGCCGCCGGCTTCGCCTTTACCGAGACGCCGGATCAGGCGCGGGCGATCGCGGCCGTGCGCGACGACCTCGCCTCGGGCAAGCCGATGGACCGGCTGGTGATCGGCGACGTCGGCTATGGCAAGACCGAGGTGGCCCTGCGCGCGGCTGCGATGGTCGCGCTCGCCGGCCGCCAGGTGGCGATCGCGGCCCCCACCACGGTGCTGGTTCGCCAGCACCTGGAAACCTTTCAGAAGCGCTTCGAAGGCACCGGCATCGCCGTCGCCGGCCTCTCTCGCCTGTCGAGCGAGGCGGAGAAGAGAGAGGTCAAGACGGGCCTTGGCGACGGATCGATCCGGGTGGTGATCGGCACCGGTGCGGTGGCGGGTGCCGGGGTGGAGTACCAAGACCTTGCGCTGGTGGTGCTCGACGAGGAGCAGCGCTTCGGCGCGGCCGACAAGGCCAAGCTGCGCGATCTGGGCGCGGGACATGTCATGGCGTTGTCGGCGACGCCCATCCCCCGCACGCTGCAGACCGCGCTGGTGGGCCTGCAACAGCTGTCGATCCTGGCGACGCCGCCTGCCCGCCGCCAGCCGATCCGCACCGCCATCGCCAGCTTCGATCCCGTGACGGTGCGCAGCGCCCTGCTGCGCGAAAAGGGCCGCGGCGGGCAGAGCTTCGTGGTGGTGCCGCGGATCGAGGACATGGCGCCGCTGGAGGCGGAGCTGAAGAAGCTGGTGCCGGAGCTGCGGCTGGTCACCGCGCATGGCAAGATGCCTGCGGCCGAGATCGACGAGGCGATGGTCGCCTTTGCCAACGGCGCGGGCGACGTGCTGCTCGCCACCAACATCATCGAGGCCGGGCTCGACGTGCCGCGCGCCAACACCATGATCGTCCACCACGCGGACCGCTTCGGGCTGAGCCAGCTCCACCAGCTGCGCGGTCGGGTGGGGCGTGGCGGCCGTCGCGGGCAGGTGCTGCTGATGACCGAAGCGGGCGCCGAGATCGCCGAGTCCACGCTCAAGCGCCTGCGCACCCTGCAAGCGTTCGACCGGCTGGGTGCGGGCTTTGCGATCTCCGCCCGCGACCTCGACATGCGCGGCGCTGGCGACCTGATGGGCGAGGCCCAAGCCGGGCACATGAAGCTGATCGGCGTGGACCTGTACCAGCATCTGCTGGGCCTCGCGCTGCGATCGGCGCGCGGGGAGGAGGTGACGGTGTGGACCCCGGAGCTGAACCTGGGGATCGAGGGTCGCTTGCCGGAGGACTGGATCCCGGAAGCCGAGGTACGGCTGACGCTCTATGCCCGGCTTGCGCGGCTGGCCGACGAGGCGGCCCTCGACGGCTTCGAGGAGGAACTGGAGGATCGGTTCGGTGAACTGCCGGAGGACGCCCAGCGGCTGATGACGGTGGCGCGTATCCGCCAGCTGGCGCGGGTCGCCGAGGTCGCCCGCGTCGATGCGGGGCCGGGCGGGATCGCGCTCACGCCCCATGGCAAGACGAAGCTGAAGGCCGAGGGGCTGGAGGCGAAGGGGGACCGGTACGTGGTGGCCGAGCGCATCGAGGACGCGGCGGAGCGCGCCGCCCGGGTACAGGCGCTGCTGAGCGAGGTAGCCGACTGCTGACGCCCCGTACCCCGGCGGAGGCCGGGGTCCAAGGTTACGGAACGCAGCGCGTGTGGCCCTGAGCTCCTGCCTTCGCAGGAGCGCGATGGTGGCCGCGTCAGCGCGTGATCGCCAATCCGCTGCCGAGGACCAGGGCGTCCTCGACGAAGCCGCTCTTGTCCTGGCCGTAGCGGCGCAGCGCCCGCATGCGCAGCGACAAGCCAACGTACGAGGCGGCGATCGCGGTCGCCGCTGCCAGTACCGCGGCCGTCTTGCGCTGTTCGGCAGGGGCCAGGGCGGCACCGGCGAAGGCTGCGGTGGCAGTGCGCGCGATCAGGCCCAGCACGACGGTGCGGTCGGGTGCGGTGCGCATCTTGTCGCCCGCCATCTCCGCCGCCGCGAGCGCCACCGCACCAGTCGCGACCAGTGGATGGGCGAGCAGATCGCGCGCCAGCGCATCCTTTGGCAGGCGGTCGCGCCGGGCGGCGCCCGCGACGAGCGCGAGCGGGGTCATGGCGCGCTGGCCCGCGACGAGGCCGATGAGGAGGGAGCGAAGCATGCGGATCTCCTGGAATGGTCTGGAACGCAACGAGCGGAGGGCGCCGGGTATCCCCAGGGATCAGGCGGCGCCTTCGTCCACGTCGGGCGCATCCTCCGCATCGACGCCGTTCTCCAGCGCGGCATCGTCGGCGGCGAGTGCGGCGGCATCCTCGGCATGGATGCCGAACCGCACAGCCACGTCGGGCGCATAGCGCAGCAGGTCGCCGCGCAGCTTGATCAGGGCCAGGTCCTTGGACTTGCCCTCCAGCATCACGTCGAAGGTGAGCCCCTCTGCGGTGCGCATGAAGGTCGCGAATTCGAACGGGTTGGTGAAGTCGGCATGGCCCGTCCACACCGGTGGGCGCAGCACCGTCTTCACCCGCGCGTTCGGCTTCACCGGCGCCTTGGTGACCTCGTCCTTGGCCGCCTTGCCGCGCTTGGCGGGCGTGATCTTCTGCTTCACCTCGCGCATCTCGGTGCGCGGCGAAGAAAAGTGGATCTTGGGGCGGACGCCTTCGGGCCAGCTCGCCATGAAGCGCTCCAGCGTCTCGCGCAGGTCCAACCCTTCCGGGTTGAGGCACCAGAAATGCTGATAGTCGAAGATCAGCCGGACGCCGGTGCGCGCATGGATCCACAGCACGTCGGCGGCCGAGAAGCGGAGGTCGTCGTTCTCCAGCACCAGCCGGCGGCGGACATGCTCCGGGCATTGCTCCCAGCCCTCGATCCAGCGGGCGCGCGCCGCCTCGCGATCGTCATAGACGCCGCCGACATGGGTGATGACCACCGCCTCGTCGTCCAGCCCCATGCGGTCGAGCATTTCCGACTGGCTGGCGAGATCCTGGATGCTCTTGGCGGTCAGTTCCGGGTTCGGGCTGTTGAGCAGGATATATTGCGACGGGTGGAACGACAGCCGCATGTCCAGCGACCGCGCCTTGGCGCCGAAGGCGGCGAGCTCCGCGTCGCTTTCCGCCACCATGGCGTGGAACTGCGGCATGTCCGGATGGGTGGCATAGGGCGCCAGGTCCGACGACAGCCGGTACATGGAAATGCCCCTGGCGGCGCAATAGTCGAGCACGCGGTCGACATGCTCGAGCGAGCATTTGAGGTGCGGACCCGCCTGCCAGCGGCGGGTGTCGTTGCTCTTGAGCTCGGGCTTGCCCATCACCTTGACGGGAAAGCCCAGCCGCATCGGGCGGTCGGATCGGTTCGGCATCGCCCGTCCAACGGGCGGGGACGCCAGAGGGTCCGTTATTCCACCAGGGCGTCGATCGCCTGCGCCATGTCGATGTCGCGGTACGACAGTCCGCCCGCGTCATGCGTGGTCAGGAGAATGTCCACGCGGTTCCAAACGTTCGACCATTCCGGGTGGTGATCGGCCTTCTCCGCCAGCAGCGCCACCTGCGTCATGAAGGCAAAGGCCTGGCTGAAATTGTCGAAGGTGAAGCTGCGCGTGATTGCGTCCCGCGCGTCGTCATGGTCCCAGTCCGGCAGCCCGTCGAGCGCATCGGCGCGCTCCGCCTCGTTCAACAGCTCCATTCGACCCTCCTTGTGCGGCCTCGCCGGCAAGGCCTATGGACGAAGCCATGTCCGAGCAAGCGCCTTTGCAGTTCGCCCCCGACGCCGCCCGCATCGAGGCGCTGGCCCGCGCCGCGCTCGCCCGCATCCCGGAGCCGTTTGCCGAGCACCTGAAGGACGTGGTGCTGCTGGTCGAGGAGTTCGCGGACGACGAGACGCTGGATGTGATGGGCATCGAGGACCCGTTCGCGCTGACCGGCCTCTACCACGGGCTGCCGGTGGGCGAGAAATCCGCCTGGGCCGGCGCTGCGATGCCCGACCGCATCCACCTGTATCGCCGCGCCTTGCTCGACGAGTGGGTCGAGACCGACGTCTCGCTGGAAGCGCTCATCACCCATGTCGTGGTGCATGAGGTGGGGCATCATTTCGGCCTGTCGGACGCCGACATGCACGCGCTGGAGGAAGCCGCGGGCGCGTGAGCACGGCGGCGCTCGTGCTGGACGACGTTGCCTGCATACGTGGCGGGCGGCTGTTGTTCGAGAGATTCAGCCTTGCGCTTGCCGCCGGGGAGGCGGCGCTGGTGACCGGCCCCAACGGCGTCGGCAAGTCCAGCCTGATCCGCATCGCCGCCGGCCTGCTCGCCCCGGCCGCGGGCCGGGTCGACGCGAGCGGCGCGCGGGCGCTGCTGGCGGAGGCCGCCGCACTCGATCCGGAACGCACGCTCAGCGACGCCGTCGGCTTTTGGGCGGCGCTCGATGGCGCGCGCGGGCGGGTGCCGGATGCACTGGAGGCGGTGGGGCTCGGTGCGCTCGCGGAAGTACCCGTGCGGATGCTGTCGACCGGCCAGCGTAGGCGTGCGGCGCTGGCGCGGGTGGTCGCGGGCGGTGCCGCCATCTGGCTGCTGGACGAGCCCGTCAACGGCCTCGACGCCGCCTCGACCACCCTGCTGGAGGGGCTGGTGGCACGGCACCGCGGCGGCGGCGGCATCGTGCTGGTGGCAAGCCATGTGCCGGTGGCGCTGCCCGGTGCCCGCGTGCTGCCGCTGGAGCCGGCGGCATGATCGCGATCGTGCTGCGCGAGCTGCGCCGCGCGTGGAGCGGCGGCGGGCTGATGCTGACGCTCGCCTTCTTCCTGCTGGTGGCGACGCTCTTCCCGTTCGCGATCGGCCCGGACGCGAAGTTGCTCGCGCGGATCGGCGGCGGAGTGGTGTGGGCGACCGCGCTTCTCGCCGCGCTGCTGCCGGTCGAGCGGCTGGTGCTGCCGGATCTCGAATCAGGCGTGATCGACCAGTTCGCGGTGCGCCGCCTGTCCGGTGCGGGCGTGGCGCTCGCCAAGATCCTGGGCCATTGGATCGGCTTCGGCCCCGCAGTGATGCTGGCCGCGGCGCTCAGCGCTGCGCTGCTGGAGATGCCGGCGGACGTGCTGTTGAGGCTGGAACTCGGGCTGCTGCTCGGCACGCCCGGCCTGGCGGCATTGGCCGTCGCAACCGCCGCGCTGGTCGCCGGCCTGCGCGGCGCGGGCGCGGTGGCCGGCATGGTGATGCTGCCCTTCGCGCTCCCCCTGCTGGTGTTCGGCGCCGGCGCGCTGGAGGGCGGCAGTTCCGGCCTCAAGCTGGTGGCGGCCACCAGCCTGCTGCTGCTGGCAGGCGCCCCGTTCGTGGCGGGCGCCGCGCTGCGCTTTGCGCGGGAGTAGACCCACTTCGTTTGTCCCGAGCAAAAATCGAGCTTGTCGAGAGCCCGTGTCGAGAGAGCCACGAGCGCTGACCTCTCGATACGCCATCTCGACAAGCTCGATGGCTACTCGAGGCGAACGGAAAAAGGCTTGGGCGGGACGTTCAGGCTCAACGTGGACCTGTCGGCTACCGCCGCCACCGCGCGAAAATCGCCGTCGGCAGCGTCAGGCCGCGGGCTTCTTCGCGAACGCCGAGCTCGCCGCATTCGACGGTGCCGCCCAGATCGGCGAGCGCCTGGCGCAGCAGTTCGCCGATCGCCAGCGCGGACATGCGCACCGCGTAGACGGTCAGGAACAGGAAGCGGGAGTTTTCGTCCAGCAGCTGGCGGCAGTCGGCGATGAGGCCCGGGAGGTGATCCTCCAGCTTCCACACCTCGCCATTGGGGCCGCGGCCCCATTTGGGCGGATCGAGCAGGATGCCGTCGTAGCGGCGGTTGCGGCGCACCTCACGCGCCACGAACTTGCTGGCGTCCTCCACCAGCCAGCGGACGGGCAGGTCGGTCATGCCCGAGAGCACGGCGTTGCCACGCGCGGCCTCGACCGACTTCTTGGATGCGTCGACGTGCACCATCCGGGCGCCGGCCGAGGCGAGCGCGAGGGTGCCGACCCCGGTGTAGCCGAACAGGTTGAGGCACTCCGGATCCTGCGCGTCGCTCAGCTGCTCGCGCATCCAGCTCCACACTGGCGCCATGTCCGGAAAGAAGCCGAGGTGGCGGAAGGGCGTGTTCTGCGCAGTGAAGCGAACCTCGTTCCAGGCGAGCGGCCAGCCCTCGCGCGGTACCGGCTTGTCGAATTGCCAGCGGCCGCCGCCTTCCTCGTCGGAGCCGGGCACGAACTCGCCGTGCGCATCCCAGTCCGGGGAAGCGGGTGCCCACATCGCCTGGGGTTCCGGACGGATGAAGCGATAGGGGCCGTAGCGCTCGAGCTTTCGGCCATGCCCGGAGTCCACCAGGCCATAGTCGGGCCAGGGCTCACCGATCAGGCTGATGAGCTTCACGCGCGTGCCACCGCACGCTCGGCGATATAGCCGGTCACCGTCTCGAACGTGGCGGGCAGGCGATCGCAGCGCTCCTCGCGTTCGAACAGGTCGCCTACGCGAGCAGGCAGGGCCGGGCGATGGCCGGTCGCCCGCTCGACCGCGTCCGGGAACTTGGCCGGATGGGCGGTGGCGAGCGTGACGACGGGAACGTCGGGCGCAATGTCCAGCTCCCGCGCGGCGGCGAGGCCGATCGCGGTGTGCGGGTCGATCAGCTCGCCCGTGCGCTCGCATGCCCAGCGCATGGCGCCCATCATGCCGTCCGCGTCGATGCGTGCGCTGGTGAAGAGAGCAGCCGCACCGTCCCGATGCGCGCCACTCAGCTGCATCGCGCGGCTGGTTTCGAAACCCTGCATCTGCAGCGCGAGTGCCGCCCCGTCCCGGCCGCCGAGGTCGTGCAGCAGCCGTTCGAAGTTGGAGCTGACCTGGATGTCCATCGACGGTGTGTCGGTAGCGGTGACGGTGCCGGTGGAATAGTCGCCCGCGGACAGCGCGCGATGGAGGATGTCGTTGACGTTGGTCGCGACCACCAGCTTGGCCACCGGCAGCCCCATACGCTGCGCGACATAGCCTGCGAACACGTCCCCGAAATTGCCGGTCGGGACGGAGAAGGCGACCGGCCGCTCGGGTGCGCCCAGGCGGACGGCGGTGTAGAAGTAATAGACCACCTGCGCCATCAGCCGGGCCCAGTTGATCGAGTTCACCGCCGACAGGTGGAAGCGGCCGGCGAAGTCCGGCGCGTTGAACATCGCCTTCACCAGCGCCTGCGCATCGTCGAAGCTGCCGTCGATGGCGACGTTGTGGACGTTGGGGGCGAGCACCGTCGTCATCTGCCGCCGCTGCACGTCCGACACGCGGCCATGCGGGTGAAGCATGAAGATGTCGACGCCGGTGCGGCCGGCAAGCGCGTCGATCGCCGCCGAGCCGGTGTCGCCCGAGGTCGCGCCGATCACCGTCACATGCTCCGACCGGCCGGTCAGGAAGCGTTCGAACAACAGGCCGAGCAGTTGGAGCGCCACGTCCTTGAACGCGAGCGTCGGCCCATGGAACAGCTCCAGCAGCCAATGGCGATGGTCGAGCTGGACGAGCGGGGTGACCGCAGCATGGGCGAAGCGGGTGCCATAGGCGCGCTGGCAGAGGTCGCGCAGTTCGTCTTCGCTCAGGCTGTCGCCGATGAAGGGGAGCATCACGCGCACTGCCGTCTCGGCATAGGAGAGGCCGGCAAGCGCCGTAATCTCGTCGCGCGACAGCGTCGGCCACGCCTCCGGCACATAGAGTCCGCCATCGGCGGCCAGCCCTGCCAGCGTCGCGCCCTCGAAATCGAGGACCGGCGCATTCCCCCTGGTGCTCACATAGCGCATGCGGAGGCGTTAGCCCCCCGGCCGGGAGGGCACAAGCGCGTCAGCCCTTCAGCCGCCACCGAAGTGCCAGTGCATAGATGGCAGCCGCGATGGCTGCGAAGGCGAACCACTGCACGGCATAGGCAAAATGGTTGTTGGGGACATCGGCGGGATCGGGCTGGTGGCTGGGTGCAAGGCCGGGTGCGGGCGCCTCGGCGACGATCATCCACACCTTCGCCGCTCGCGCGCCGAAGGCCGCGGCAATGGCGGGCGTGCCGGTCGGGGCTTGTGTCAGCAGGCCCGTGACCCGGCCCCCTTCCCAGTTGGGGCGCAGCTTGGGATCGTTCCCGACGCCCATGTCGGCGCGGAACGCCGCCGTGCGCGGACCGGTCTTGCAGTGGGCGATGTGGCGCCAGCCCGGGGTGCCGTCTTCGGTGCGACCCGCGCTGACGCTCCAGCCTGTCACCGCCAAGCACCGGGCGGTCACGCGGCGGAACAGCAGATCGTCGGTGGGGGCGCGGGGAAGGGGGAGGACGTCCTTTCCGGCGTTGGCGGTGAAGCGGGCGATCATCGCTTCCTTCTGGTCCCGCCGGTGGAGCTGCCAGAAGCCGAGGGCGAGCATCGCGGCCACCGCCAGCAGCACCGCTGCGGTGGCGACGGCGGGAAGGCGCCTCATGCCTCGTCGCTCGTCAGCCGCGCCTCGCGCGCGGCGTTGCGATATTCCAGCGCGAGCAGCAGCGCCTTGGTAAAGCGCAGCGACACCGCCACGCCGCCCAGGGTGAGCGGCAGCCACAGCACCACGTGCAGCCAGGTCGGCGGCGAGAAGAGCAGCTCGACCACCACGGCGAGCACCGTCACCAGCGTTCCAATGCCCATCGTCAGGAACACCGTGGGGCCATCACCCACGTTGAACTGGAGGAAGTCGAGGCCGCAGTTGGTGCAGCTGGGGGCAAAGGCGATGAAGCCGGAAAACAGCGTCTTCGCCCCGCAGCGCGGGCAGAGCCCGCCGGTCGCGGCCGCCAGGGGTTCCGGCGGCGTGCCGGCGGGGCCCGTCACGTCAGCCCGCGTGGACCGGCGCGCCCCATCCGCCCCAGACATAGACGGTGACGAACAGGAACAGCCAGACCACGTCGACGAAGTGCCAGTACCAGGCCGCCGCCTCGAAGCCGAAATGCTGCCGCGGCGTGAAGTCGCCTTGGTACACTCGCACCAGGTTCACGATCAGGAAGATCGTGCCGACGATGACGTGAAAGCCGTGGAAGCCCGTCGCCATGTAGAAGGCGGAGGTGTAGTTGATCGTCCCGAACGGGAAGGGAGCATGCGCATATTCATACGCCTGGATGCACGAGAACAGCAGCCCGAGCACGATCGTCAGCCACAGGCCCTTCTTGACGCCATCGTCCTCGCCGACACCGAGCAGGCCCCACAGGCCGACCCGGCGGCCACCGCGCTGCCCATGGATCAGCGCGTGATGGGCCCAGGTGATCGTCGTGCCCGAGAGCAGCAGCAGGAAGGTGTTGAGCAGCGGAAGCTGGAACGCGTCGAGGACCTCGATGCCGGCCGGCGGCCATTGCGCGGCGAGCTGCGACGCGGAGTCGATCAGCGAGACCCCGTCCTCATGGTTGAACTGCACGGCGGCCGGGAACAGCGCGAAATCGAACCAGGCCCAGAACCAGCCCAGGAAGAACATCACCTCGGAGGCGATGAAGAGCACCATGCCGTAGCGCAGGTGAAGCTGCACGACGGGGGTATGGTCGCCGGCGCGCGCTTCGCGGATCACGTCGGCCCACCACAGGCCCATGCAGGCCAGAACCGCGATCAGCCCGGCACCGAACACCAGGCCGCCATAGGCCGCATCGCGCATGTACATGATGCCGCCCACGGCCAGCACCAGCGCGGCGAAGCTGCTCAGCATCGGCCACGGGCTCGGCGGCAGGATGTGATAATCGTGGTTCTTGGTTCCGGCCATCGTCGTCCCCATCCTCTCTTGTCCGCAAAGGTCTAGCTTGGCGTTCGGGGGGAATCCACCGGGTAAAACGTATAGGACAGGGTGATCACACGCACGTCGCGGGTGTCGGGATCGCTCGCGAGCTTGGGATCGACGTAGAAGATCACGGGCATCCGCACCTCCTCGCCCGGCTGGAGCGTCTGCTCGGTGAAGCAGAAGCACTGGATCTTGGTGAAATACTTGCCGGCCTGGGCGGGGGTCACGTTGAAGGTGGCCGTGCCGGTGATCGGGCGGTCGGTCAGGTTCTTGGCGGTGAAGAACGCCATGTCGCGCGCGCCGATGTCGATCGTCTCGGCCGGCCGCTCGGGTCGAAAGCGCCACTTGAGGTTGGGCGCCACGTTGCTGTCGAAGCGAACGGTGACCTTGTCGCCGATGCCGCCGGGCGCCAGCTCGCCGCGCTGCGTGGTGCCGTTCAGCCCCGTCACCTGGCAGAAGACGCGGTAGAGGGGCACGCTCGCCCAGCCGAGACCCGTCATCGACACGGCGGCAAGGCCGGCGAGCAGCGCGGTGCGGCCGTTGCGGGTCACATCATCCCTGCCTGGATCTTGACGATGCTGATCGCGAACACGAGCACCACCAGCGCGCCGAGCAGCCACGCCATCACCTTCGCACGTGATCGCTGACGGGCGCGAACCAGGGCCTCCTCCTCCGGCGTCACGGCAGCAGCCACCGGTCGACGACCAGCGCGCCGAACACCACGAAGAGGTAGAGGATCGAATAGCCGAACAGGCGCTTTTCCGGCTGCATCGTGTCGCCCTCGGGCGCTGTCGTGCGCCGAGCCACGCCCAGCGCGAACCAGCCGAACACGGCCGTCATCGCAACCGAAACCGCGCCATAGATCGGGCCGGCGAGGCCAAGCGGCCAGGGGGCGATCGCGGCCAGCGCCATGGGGATGGTGTAGAGGCCGATCTGGGTACGGGTGGTGCGTTCGCCCGCCACCACCGGCAGCATCGGCACGCCGGCCGCCGCATAGTCCATGCGGACGAACAGCGCGAGCGCCCAGAAGTGCGGGGGCGTCCACAGGAACACCAGCGCGAACAGCAGCAGCGGCAGCAGCGCGATCTCGCCAGTCGCCGCCGCCCAGCCGATCAGCGGCGGGAAGGCACCGGCCGCGCCGCCGATGACGATGTTCTGCGGCGTGCGGCGCTTCAGCCAGACGGTGTAGATCAGCACATAGAAGAGGATCGAGACGGTCAGGATCGCGGCCGCGGCCAGGTTGATCGCCAGCCCCATCAGCGCGACCGAGAACACCGCGAGCCCGACACCGAAATGCAGAGCCGACTGCCGGTCCATACGCCCGGCGGGGAGCGGACGGCCGCGGGTGCGCTTCATGTGTGCATCCAGATCCGCCTCGTACCACTGGTTGAGCGCACCTGCCGCCCCGGCGCCGAGCGCGATGCACAGGATCGCGGTGAAGCCGAGCACGGGATGGATGCCGACGGGGGCGGCGAGCATGCCGCACAGGCCGGTGAAGACCACCAGGGTCATCACGCGCGGCTTGGTGAGGGCGAGGAAGTCCCGCCAATCGGCGGGCATCGTCAGGGAAACTGCGGTCGTCATGGGCTGCGTCCGTGTATAGTCCGGCGGACGCCGCGGCGAAAGGGTTGCCGCTACCCGCCGCTGCGATACAGGAGACCCCATGCGAACACTTCTGGCCTGCGCGACCCTTGCCGCCTCCATGGCTTCCACGCCGGCGATCGCTCGGACGACGCAGGACGAGCAGGTCTGGATCAACGTCACCGTGACCGGATCTGCCAAGGACGACCTTCTCTACTTTGTCGAGGCGCAGCCCCGGCTGATGGAAGGGCTCTCCGAGTTGCGGCAGGCCCTCCTGCGGGGGGCGATCGGCTGGCGATTGAGCGACCAGGTCAGCGTCTACCAGGGCTATGCCTATGTTGTGCAGCCGGTGGAGGGGCCCGCGCCCGACCGTGACGAGCACCGCAGCCTCCAGCAGCTGTCGTGGACGCTGGTGCCGGGCGCGACCGAGCTGTCCTCGCGCACGCGACTCGAGCAGCGCTGGGTGGACGGTTTCAGCGACACCGGGCTGCGCGTGCGCCAGATGGCCCGCCTGGAGACGCCGATCGCGGGCGGGACGAAGCCGCTCAAGGCGCTGCTCTCCGCGGAAGCCATGTTCGCGCTCAACGACACCGACTGGGGCGCCCGCGGCGGCTTCGACCAGCTGCGCAGCTTCGTGGGCGTCGAGGTGCCGCTGAAGGGCAAGTCGACCATCGAGGCGGGATATCTCAACCAGTTGGTGAACCGCACCGGGGGCGAGACCGCGGTCAACCACGTGGCCTCGGTTAGCCTGTTCGTCCGCCCCTGATCTCCGGCGGCAGCGGATAAAGAAAACGCCCCGGGGAGGATGCTCCCCGGGGCGTTTTTGCTTGCGGAGGTGCTGGAGGGTCAGTCGACCTTCGGCAGCGTCTCGAACTGGTGGTAGGGCGGCGGAGACGACAGCGTCCACTCCAGCGTGGTCGCGCCTTCCCCCCAGGGATTGTCGCCGGCGCGGCGGCCGCTTGCCAGCGACACGACCAGGTTGATCAGGAAGATCACAATGCCGACTGCCATGATCACATAGCCAATCGAGGCGATGTGGTTCCAGTACGCGAAAGCGTCCGGATAGTCCGGGATGCGGCGCGGCATGCCGTTGGCACCCAGGAAGTGCATCGGGAAGAACAGTACGTTCACGCCGACGAAGAACACCCAGAAGTGCAGCTTGCCGAGCAGCTCGTTGTACATCTTCCCCGACATCTTGGGGAACCAGTAGTAGAAGCCGGCGAATAGGGCGAACACTGCGCCCAGCGACAGCACATAGTGGAAGTGCGCGACGACATAGTAGGTGTCGTGCATGTAATCGTCGACGCCGCCGTTGGCGAGGATGACGCCGGTCACGCCACCGACCGTGAACATGAAGATGAAGCCCAGCGCCCACAGCATCGGGGTCGGGAAGCGCAGCGAGCCGCCCCACATGGTCGCGATCCACGAGAAGATCTTGATGCCGGTCGGCACCGCGATGATCATCGTCGCGGCGGTGAAGTACATCTTGGTGTTTACGCTGAGACCGGTCGTGAACATGTGGTGCGCCCACACGATGAAGCCGACGGCGCCGATCGCGACCATGGCATAGGCCATGCCGAGGTAGCCGAACACCGGCTTGCGGCTGAAGGTCGCGACCACATGGCTGATCATGCCGAAGCCCGGCAGGATCATGATGTAGACCTCCGGATGGCCGAAGAACCAGAACAGGTGCTGGTAGAGCACCGGATCGCCGCCGCCGGCCGGGTCGAAGAAGGTGGTGCCGAAATTGCGGTCGGTCAGCAGCATGGTGATCGCCGCGGCCAGCACCGGCAGCGACAAGAGCAGCAGGAAGGCCGTGACCAGCACCGACCAGGCGAACAGCGGCATCTTGTGCAGCGTCATGCCCGGGGCGCGCATGTTGAAGATGGTGGTGATGAAGTTGATCGCGCCCAGGATCGAGCTGGCGCCCGACAGGTGCAGCGACAGGATCGCCATGTCGACCGAGGCCGAGGGCTCGCCATAGGTCGACAGCGGCGCATAGACCGTCCAGCCGGTACCCGCGCCGCCGAAGAAGGGCGAGGCGAGCAGCAGGATGCCCGAGGGCACCAGCAGCCAGAAGGACACGTTGTTCATGCGCGGGAACGCCATGTCCGGTGCCCCGATCATGATCGGCACGAACCAGTTGCCGAACCCGCCGATCATCGCCGGCATCACCATGAAGAACACCATGATCAGCCCGTGGGCGGTGATCATCACGTTCCAGAGGTGGAGCGACTCGTCCAGGCTCTGTTCCGAGCCCGCGAGCCAGGTCGCCCAGCTGCCAAGATGCTGGATGCCGGGCTCCGCCAGCTCCCAGCGCATCAAGCCGGAGATGGCGCCGCCGACCACGCCCATGAAGATCGCGAAGATCAGGTAGAGGGTGCCGATGTCCTTGTGGTTCGTGGACAGGAACCAGCGCGCGAAGAAACCAGGGCGATGGTCCGCATGATGATCATGCGAATCATGCGAGTGCGCCTCGAACGCAGAGGGCTGCAGGGCGGTGTCGGTCATGGCTTACTGATCCACGTTGCCGGCGCCGGCCGGGTTGCCGGTTGCGCCCTGGGTGACGGGAGTGGCGGTTTCGGTCGCGTTGACGGTCGGACCGTCGCCGCCCGTGGGCGGGGTCGCGGTGTCGTCGACATGATCGGCCGAAGGCTGCGCCGGCGCGGCGGTGGAGGGTTGGGCAGCGCCCGGCATGGTGCCGCCCTTGGCGCGGATCCAGGCGGCGAACTCGGCCGGGGACACCGCGTCGATGGCGATCGGCATATAGGCGTGGCGCGCGCCGCACAGTTCGGAGCACTGGCCGAAATAGACGCCCGGCTCCTTGATGGTGAAGCTGGTCTCGTTCAACCGGCCGGGGATCGCATCGAGCTTCACCCAAAAGGACGGAATCGCCCAGCTGTGGATCACGTCGTTGGCGGTGGTGATCAGCCGGATCGGCATGCCGACCGGCAGCACGATGCGGTTGTCGGTGGCGAGCAGGCGCGGGCCGTCGGCATCGGTACGGTAGCGCTGGCCGGGCGCGACCTGGTCGCGCTCCTTGAGCATGTTGGCGGTCACCGACACGCCGCCGTTGTCCGGATATTCGTAGGTCCAGAACCACTGGTTGCCGATCGCCTTCAGCGTCACGGCGTTGTCGGGCGCAGGCTTGAACTGGTGGGCGAGCAGCCGGATCGAGGGAACGGCGAACACGGCCAGGATCAGCACCGGCACCGCGGTCCACAGGATCTCGATGGTGGTGTTGTGCGAGGTGCGCGACGGTTTGGGGTGGGCGGCCGCGCGATAGCGGATCACCACCCACACGAGCAGCGCGAGCACCAGCAGGACGATGAGCGTGACGACCGGCATCAGCAGGTTGTTGTGGAAGCGGGCCGCCTCCTCGCCGTTGGGCGTCACCTGGTTCTGGATGCCGAGCACGCGCGGGCTCGGCTGGCCCTTGTTCTCGGTCGGGCGAAGCTTCGGGCTGCCGTCGGCGTTGAGCGTGGGATCGGCGACGGCTCCGGCCGGCTGGGCCGCACCGGCAGTGGCCGGAGGCGTGACGCTGCCGTCGGGCTGGGCTTCTGCGGATCCGGGAGGCGGCGCTCCCACCTGCGGTGCCGCTGCCTGCGTGCCCGTGCTCGCCGGCACCGCGGGCGTCGTCGCATGGCCGCCCGCTGCCAGCGCCAGACTGGCACCCAGCAAGGCCAGCTTCAGTCCGGAAAGCCCCATTCCAGCCATTCGCATCCCCATCCACCCGTTTTTGTCGCGCGGGCTTGCGCATCCGGAACCCCGAAAAAAGGCCCAGCTGAGGGGTATAGGCAGCGTTTTGCCGTGCCTCAAGCGCGTACCGGCTCTTTTTGCCGCGCCGATTGCCGCGCCGCACGGCTGCGCCTAGAGAGAGCCTCGACCATGACAGACGACGACATCCTGGCGGAATTCCGCGCGGCCGAGGCCCTGCTGGAAGGGCATTTCATTCTTTCTTCCGGGCGCCACAGCGCACGCTATCTCCAGTGCGCGCGCGTGCTGATGGATCCCAGGCGCGGTGCACGACTGGCGGACGAACTCGTCGCGCGCTTGCCGAGCGACGTGCGCAGCGCGATCGACGCGGTGGTTTCGCCCGCCATGGGCGGCGTCATCGCGGGGCACGAGATGGGGCGTTCGCTGGGCCGCCCCGCGATGTTCCTGGAGCGGCCGACCGGCACGTTCGAACTGCGCCGCGGTTTCCGCCTCGATCCGGGTACGCGCGTGCTGATGATGGAGGACGTCGTCACCACCGGCCTCTCGTCACGCGAAGCGATCGCGGCGATTCGCGCGGCGGGCGGCCAGGTTGTCGCGGCTGCGGCACTCGTGGACCGCTCCAACGGCCAGGCGGATCTGGGCGTGCCCTTCTACCCGCTCATCCGGCTGGAGGTCCCCAGCTACGAGGCGGACGCGCTGCCGCCGGAACTGGCGGCGATCCCCGCGATTAAGCCGGGGAGCAGGGCTGCGACGTGAGAGGGCCGATCCGCCTGGGCGTCAACATCGACCATGTCGCGACCGTCCGGAACGCGCGCGGCAGCGGCTATCCCGATCCCGTGCGCGCGGCGCTGCTGGCGGCAGAAGCCGGTGCCCAGGGCATCACCGCGCACCTGCGGGAGGATCGCCGCCACATCACCGATGCCGACATCGCGCGCCTCTCTGCCGAGCTGCCGGTGCCGCTGAACCTGGAGATGGCGGCGACGGAGGAGATGCTCGGCATTGCGCTACGCCATCGTCCCCATGCCGCCTGCATCGTGCCCGAGAAGCGCGAGGAGCGCACCACCGAGGGTGGGCTGGATGCGGCGGGCCAGTTCGACGCCCTGGCGCCCATGGTGGCGGCGCTGCGGGATGCGGGCATTCGCGTGTCGCTGTTCATCGAGCCCGAGGCGGCGCAGATCGACGCCGCGGTGCGGCTGGGTGCCCCGGTGGTCGAGCTCCACACCGGCCGCTATGCGGAGCTGGACGAGGCGGCCCGCGAAGCCGAACTCAAGCGGCTTGCCGACGCCGCGGCGCTGGCCGCCAAGAACGGCATCGAGGTGCACGCCGGCCACGGCCTGACCTTCGACAATGTCGTGCCGATCGCCGCCATCCCGCAGGTCCGCGAGCTCAACATCGGACACTTCCTGATCGGCGAGGCGATCTTCGACGGGCTCGCGCCCGTGGTCGCGCGGATGCGCGCGCTGATGGACGCGGCGCGGTGATCGTCGGGCTCGGCTCCGACCTCTGCAACATCGAGCGCATCCAGACTTCGCTCGACCGGTTCGGCGAGCGGTTCATCCAGCGCGTCTTCACCGAGGTGGAGCAGGCCAAGGCCGCACGCCGGCCGTTCACCCGCGCCGGGACCTTCGCCAAGCGCTTCGCCGCCAAGGAGGCCTTTTCGAAGGCGGTCGGCACCGGCTTCAACCGCGGCGTGTTCATGCGCGACATCGGCGTGGTCAACGCGCCTTCGGGCGCGCCGACGCTGGCGCTTTCGGGCGGAGCCAAGGCGGCGCTCGATGCGTTGATCCCGCCGGGGCTCGTCCCCAAGATTCACCTGACGCTCACCGACGACCATCCCTGGGCGCAGGCGTTCGTTATCATCGAGGCGCTGCCCGGCGCCCAGCAGGAAGTCCGATGACCGGAGAGGACCTGGCGCTGCCGTCCGAAACCCACCAGCCGTCCAAAACGACGCGTCGACCCACAGACTGGGGGGCGGAGATCCGCAACCTGCTGGTGCTGGTCCTCGCCGTGCTCGGCTTTCACAGCCTGGTGGCCAAGCCCTTCTACATCCCGTCGGAATCGATGATGCCGGGGCTGCTGGTCGGCGATCGCCTGGTGGTGACCAAATACCCCTATGGCTATTCGTTCGTCACCCCCGCCTTCCACCTGCTGCCCTTTTTCCACGGCCGGCTGTTCGGCAGCCTGCCGGAACGTGGCGACGTCGTGATCGTGACGCCGCCGGGCACCAAGACGGACTATATCAAGCGCGTGATCGGCCTGCCGGGGGACCGGGTGCAGGTGTCGGGCGGCATGCTCTACCTCAACGGCAAGCCGGTCGAGCGGCATGCGGCCGGCGACCGGATGATCCCGGTCGACGCCAACACCCACTGCCCCGCCGGTCAGTATCCCGATGCGCAGGTGCGCAATGCAGCGGGCCAAGCATTCTGCCGCCTGCCGATCTATCGCGAGACGCTGCCCAACGGGCGATCCTATGACACGATCGATGCGGTACAGGGCTCGATCGGCGACAATTTCGGGCCGATCACGGTGCCTGCCGACCACGTCTTCCTGATGGGGGACAATCGCGACAACAGCGCCGACAGCCGCTTCTCGCTGGTGGACCAGGGGCTGGGCGGTCCTGTGCCTTGGGAAAACATCGGCGGTCGCGCCGAGTTCATCACCTTCTCGCTCGACGGAACGACGAGCCTGAATCCGCTGACCTGGTGGTCCTCGCTGCGCAGTGGCCGTGCGGGAACCTCGTTGCATCCGGAACGCGCCCAATGAGCAAGCACGACGGGGTGGAGGTCGAGCGCGCGCCCGGCCCGAACGAGCTGCGCGATCCGCTGGTGCGGGCGGAGCTGCGCCGTGCCTCGGTCTGGTTCGGCCTGGCGATCGCCGCCGGCCTGGTTGTGCTGCTGATCCAGCCGCTGCTCATCATCTTCGGCGGGCTGGTGTTCGCCGCGATGCTGGACGGCGGCGTGCGGCTGCTCGGGCGCGTGCTGCCGATCGGGCGCGGGCTGCGGCTGATGATCGTCGTGCTGCTGGCCCTCGCCTTCATCCTCGGCACCTTCTACCTCACCGGAGTCCAGATCGCCGCCCAGGCCGAGCAGTTGCGCTCTACCCTGGAAGTGCAGGGCAACCGCCTGATCGCCTGGGCGAACGGCATGGGCCTGATGCCCGGGCGATCCGATCTGAGCGGGATCGTCCAGCAGGCGATGGGATCGGTGGGCCGGCTCACCTCCGCGGTCGGCACGGTGTTCGGCGCGTTCACCAGCCTGTTCATGATCATGGTCATCGGGCTGTTCGTCGCGATGGAGCCGCGCATCTACGACCGCGGCCTTCAGTGGATGGTGCCCGTCGGCAATCGCGCCGAGTTCGCCGTCACCATCAACCGCATGGCGACGACCATGCGCCGGCTGCTCGCAGGGCGGCTGGCCGGAATGCTGTTCGAAGGCGTGCTCACCTGGCTGCTGCTGTGGATCGCGGGCGTGCCCATGGCGCTGCTGCTGGGCATCATCACGGGCTTGCTCGCCTTCATCCCCAACATCGGCGCGTTCATCAGCGGCGTGCTGATGGTGGCGGTGGGCTTCAGCGCCGGCGTCGACACCGGGCTGTGGGCGATCGTCATCTATTTCGTGGTGCAGACCTTTGACGGCTATGTGCTGCTGCCGATCGTGGCCCGCCGCACGGTGGACCTGCCGCCGGCGCTGACGCTGTCCTCGCAGATCCTGGCATCGACGCTGTTCGGCATCCTGGGCCTGGCGCTCGCCGATCCGATGGTGGCGATGATCAAGGTCGCGCTGGAGCGGGAGTCGGAGCGTGCCGCCAAGGCAGGCATCCGGATGAACGAAGAAGACGAAGCGCAAGCACAGGCTTGAGGCGGAAGAGGGGAGGCGATGAATACGCCTCCCCATCCGGTCAGATGCGGGTCGGGTAGATCGGCTGGATGTCGACCGGGATCGCGGCCATGGTGCCGACGACCTTCTGCGCATCGGCATCGAGTTGCTGCCAGCGCGACAGCATCGCCTTGGCGCCGGCATAGTCGCCATTGCCCTGCACCACGATCATGTCGCGGAGCAGGTCGCGCAGCCCCGCTTCCATCTTGGCGTCGTCGATGCGGAAGCGGCCGGCATTCGCATCCCAGGCGAACGCGCCCTTGTCGCGCAGGTAGCCGTACTGCATCGCCGCCCCACGGCCATGCGCCTCGGCCGTGCCGAAGCGCATCGCGCGGAACACACCCGCCAGATAGGTCGAGAACAGCTGCGGCTTCTCCGCGATCGGCAGCTCGCCCTTGTTCATCATGAACAGGATGTTCCACACGCCCATCACGTCGGCCTTGGCCTCTTCCAGCGCCGAGGCCTGTTCCTTCAGCTCCGCGTTCACGCTGGTCTTGCGGCCGTTCAGCGTGATGTTGCCCGGCCCCAGGCTGTGCGACAGTTCGTGGAACAGGGTCTCGAGCTGCATGTACTTCTTGGCGACCAGCCCGGCCTGATCCGGCACCAGCACCAGCGGCGCCATAGGGGCCAGGATGCGGTCGTACTTGGCGCCCAGCACGTTGGAGAGGATCACCTTCTTCGCGCCCTTGGCCTCGCGCACCCGCTCGTCGTTCGGCAGGTTGAAGGCGATGGTGCGGCCGCCATGCTCGTTGTCCCCGCCGCCGCGCACCTGCTCGGCGACTGCGATCGGGGACTCGAACCCGCGGGTGAAGTTCTTGTAGCGCGCGTCGACCGGCAGGTTCGCTTCCATGTCGCGCAGGTAATGCTTGTACTTGTCGAGCGCGGCGGACTCCTCAGGGTCCTTGATCGTCACGAAGCTCTCGAACGCGGCCTTCGCGCCATAGAGCCGGTCGGTGTAGACCTCGTACGGCCCGATCGCGACCTCGATCGGCGTGTCCTTCAGGTCCATCCACGCAAGCTCCGACTCGAAATAGTCGTCGGTACGGAACGCCTTGGCCCGCAGGGTGAGGAAGCGCTTGAGGCTGAGGTTCGTGGTGACGGCCGCCGCCTGCTCGAGCAGCTTGGCCGCCGGCTCCAGCCATTCGCGATACTCCACCGAATAGGGCACCGCCTTCAGCTTGGTGCCGTCGCGCCGCACGACCGTGTAGAGGCTGGTGAGCGCTGCCTTCTCCGCCGGGTGCCGGGCGACATAGGCGTCGAACTCCTCGCGGGTCAGGTCCTCGGGGTAGAAGCCTGCACCCTCCGGCATCGGCTGGTCCCCCCAGAAGGGGCGCAGCTCGGCGAAGTCGTCCCACGGGCCCAGGTTGGCATCGAACCAGTCGAGGATCAGTGGCTGATCCGCTCGGCGCATGCGGGAAATCACGAGCCGCGTCTCCGGATTGTGGACCGAGCGCTGGCGCAGGTAGATCGGCGTCATGAGGTCGGATGCCTGGATCAGCAGGTTCACCACCTGGCGCTCCTCCGCCGAGAGAAAGCCGGTGTCGGGCGCAATGTCGACCCGCGCGATCTTGGCCCGCTGCGCCTCCACCGAATAGCCGTCGTCCTCGGTCGTGGACGGGATGGGTTTCAACGCGGTCGTGGACTGCGGGGAAACGCTCTGCGCCTGCGTGCAGGCGGTGGTGGCAAGGAGGGCAACGAGAAGCGGAAGACGCATAACAAACAACCTTGGTCGTGAAATCCAGGAGATCAGGCGGCGAGGCTCTTGCTCACCTGCTCGAGCATGTCCTTGGACAAACCCGGCGAGGCGAGGATTTGCTCCAGCGCGGCGCGCATCGCCTGCTGTCGGGCGGGATCGAAACGGCGCCAGCGGCCGAGCGGCGGCATCATCTTGGCCGCCGTCTGCGGGTTCAGCCGATCGAGCGCGATCAGCTGCTGCACGAAGAAGCGATAGCCGCGGCCGTCGGCTGCGTGGAAGGCGCGCTGGTTGACCCCGAACGCACCCACCAGCGCGCGCGCGCGGTTGGGGTTGGCCAGGGTAAAGTCGCGGTGGCCGGCGAGTTCCTCCACCCGCTCGGGCGTGTCGTCGCGGGTCGACAGCGCCTGGGTCGAGAACCACTTGTCCAGCACCAGCGGATTGTCGCGGTAGCGATTGTAGAAGATGTCGAGCGCGGCGACCCGCTGGTCCCAGGGGCCGTTCACCAGCGTCATCAGCGCGCCCTGCCGGTCGGTCATGTTGTCCGCCTGCTCGAACTGGGCGAAGGCGAGCTCGCCGATGTCGGGGGCACCCGAGGCGGCGAGATAGCCGAGCGCCACCGTCTTCAGGCGGCGTTTGCCCTTGGCCTCCGGCGAATATTCGAACGCACCGCCGCGCGTGTCCTCATAGGCCTGGCGCCAGTCGCGTTCGAGGGCGCGGCCGATGTCGCGGCGCAGGGCCTCCCGCGCGCGGAAGATTGCGTCCGGATCGACGATCGGGAGCTGGTCGCCGATGAAATTGTCCGAAGGAAGCAGCACCGCCTCCGCGACAAAGGCGCGGTCGAGCTCCGGGTTGCGCAGCGTCTCGCGCACGGCATCCACCACCGCGCCATGGTCGCCACGCCCGCTCGCCACCGACGCGACCAGCGTGTCGAGCATCAGCTGCTGCATCGCCTCGTAGCGCGCGAAGGGATCGTCGTCGTGGCCTGAGAGGAAGGCCAGGTCCGCAGGCGTCCGGTTCGTGTCCACGATCACCGGTGCGGAAAAGCCGCGGTTGATCGACAGCACCGGCCGCTCGGTGACGGCCTCGAAGCGCAGCGTCGCCTCCGCGTCCGACAGCAACACCAGCTGCTCGTCGCCGAGCGGCCGGCCGGTGTTGCCGCCGAACAGCCGCAGCTTGAGCGGCAGCACCATCGGCAGCTTGTGCGGCTGGCCGGGCGTGGGCGGAACCGCCTGGGCGAGGTGTAGCGTCGCGGTGCCGCCGCCCGGCTCGTGCTCCAGCGTGGCGGTGACCCGCGGGGTCCCCGCCTGCGAGTACCAGCGGCGGAATTGCGCGAGGTCCACCCCGTTCGCCTCCTCCATAGAGGAGACGAAGTCCTCGCAGGTGGCGGCGGTGCCGTCGAAGCGTTCGAAATAGAGATCGGTGCCGGCGCGGAAGCGCTGCGGGCCGAGGATGGTGTGGAGCATCCGCACCACTTCCGCGCCCTTGTTGTAGATGGTGGCGGTGTAGAAGTTGGAGATTTCCAGATAGCTGTCCGGGCGGATTGGATGCGCGAGCGGACCCGCGTCCTCCGGGAACTGGGCCGCGCGCAGGGAGCGTACGTCCTCGATCCGCTTGACCGCCGCCGAGCCCTGGTCGGCGGAGAAGCCCTGATCGCGGAAGACGGTGAAGCCCTCTTTCAGCGACAGCTGGAACCAGTCGCGGCAGGTGACGCGGTTGCCCGACCAGTTGTGGAAATACTCGTGCGCCACGACGGCGGCGATGGCGTCATAGTCGTGGTCGGTCGCGGTATCCGGGTCGGCCAGGATGTAGCGCGAGTTGAAGATGTTGAGGCCCTTGTTCTCCATCGCGCCGAAGTTGAAGTCGTCGACGGCGACGATGTTGAACACGTCCAGGTCGTATTCGCGGCCATAGACGCGCTCGTCCCAGGCCATCGACGTCTTGAGCGCGTCGAGCGCGTGATCGGTCTTGGCGAGGTCCTTCTCCCGCACCCAGATGGCGAGCTGCACCTCGCGTCCGCTTGCCGTGACGAAGGTGGCGCGGTTGGCGACCAGGTCGCCCGCCACCAGCGCAAAGAGGTAGGAGGGCTTGGGGAAGGGGTCGTGCCATTCGGCCCAGTGGCGGCCGTCTTCCAGGTCGCCGTGCGCGATCGGGTCGCCGTTGGCGAGCAGCACCGGGAAGCGCGCCTTGTCCGCGGTCATGCGCACCGAATAGCGCGCGAGCACGTCGGGCCGGTCGGGGAAGAAGGTGATGCGGCGGAAGCCTTCCGCCTCGCACTGGGTGCACAGGTTCCCGCCCGAGGCATAGAGGCCCATCAGCTGGGTGTTGCGCTCCGGCGCGATCGCGACCTCCGTCTCCACGACATGGGCCTTGCCGTCGAGGTCGATCACCAGCGCGTCGCCGTCCATGCGCCACCGGTCGTTGCTGCCGGCTACGCCGTCGATCCCCACCGACAGCGCCTCGAGCCCGTCGCCGTCGAGGCGGAGCAGCCGGTCGTGGTCGCCGTTGCGCGTCACGTGCAGCTTCGCGCGCACCACCGTGCGTGCCGGATCGAGGTCGAACTCCAGCGCGATCTCCGACACCTGCCAGTCCGGCGCGCGATAGTCGCTGCGCAGGATCGGCGCGGGAGGCTGGTCGGGGGAACGGAGTGCGTCGGCCATCGGAAAACCCTTGCGGAGGCGGTCGGGGCCTGAGTGCGCGCGTGATTGCGTCGCACCGCGGCCCGCTGCATAGCCGACCCATATGCCCTCGACGCCAAGGATTCCAATGCTCCGTACCGTCCTGCCGCTCGTCGCCCTCGTCGCCACCGCTCCGATCGCATCCCCGGTCCTGGCCCAGAAGGCCAAGCCTGCACCCGCCGCGCAGGCCGCTACCGACGTCGCCCAGCGCAATGCCGCGGCCAACGCGCCGCTGCCCGCCGACCAGGCGGCGATGAAGGCGCATGTGCTGTTCCTCGCCTCCGACGCGATGCGCGGGCGCGAGGCGGGATCGCCGGAATATGACATCGCCGCCAGCTATGTGGCGTCGCAATTCTATGCGGCTGGGCTGCGGCCGGCGGGCGACCAGGGCAGCTACCTGCAGAAGGTGCCGCTGCTGAGCTACAAGCCGGCCGACAAGGGTGGTGTTGCGATCGGCGGCGACCCGCTGGTGTTCGGAGAGGATTATATCCCGGCCGGCAACCCAGCCGCCCCGCTGGTCGCGGTCGACGCGCCAGTGGTGTTCGTCGGCTATGGCCTGGTCGCGCCGAGCATCGGTCGCGACGACTATTCGGGCGTGGACGTGAAGGGCAAGATCGTGGCGATCGTGCCGGGAACGCCCGACGGCCTGAACGGAGAGGAGCGCGCCCACTTCGGCAGCCCTGCCACCAAGGCCGCGATCGCCATGTCCAAGGGCGCGGTGGGCATCGTCACGCTGGAGACGCCGGAGGCGGCCAAGCAGCGGCCCTTCGCTAAGCTGGCCGAGAGCTGGAACCAGCCGCGCGTCACCTGGGTGAACCGCAACGGCATCGCCAATGTCCCTGCACCTTCCACGCCGACGCTAGGCATGCTCAGCCAGGCCGCGACCACCAAGCTCTTCGCGGGCGCCTCAACCAGCTGGGAACAGGTGGCGGCCGCGCTCAAGGGCCCCGAACGGTTCGAGGCGATCCCGCTGCACAAGAACCTGTCCGTGCGGATGACTACCACCAGCACGCCCTTCACCAGCTACAATGTCGCTGGGCTGTTGGTCGGAAGCGATCCCGCAGTGGGGAGCGAGGTGGTCGTGCTGAGCGCGCACCTGGATCACGTCGGTGTCGGTACCGCGGTGAAGGGCGACAGCATCTACAACGGGGCGATGGACAATGCGGTCGGCGTCGCCTCGCTGATCGAGGAGGCGAAACGGTTCCAGGCCTCCGGGCAGCCGCCGCGGCGCAGCGTCCTGTTCCTGGCGGTCACCGCCGAGGAGAAGGGGCTGGTCGGCTCCGACTATTTCGCGAACAATCCCACGATCGCGAAGTCGGCACTGGTCGCCAACGTCAACCTCGACATGCCGATCATCACCTACAAGTTCACCGACGTGATCGCGTTCGGCGCAGACCGTTCGACGCTGGGGCCGATCGTGCGCCGCGCGGCCGCGATGGCGGGTGCGAGCTTCTCGCCCGATCCCATGCCGGAGCAGGGCCTGTTCGTGCGCTCCGACCATTACCGCTTCGTGCAGCAGGGCATCCCCTCGGTCTTCCTGTGGCCCGGTGAGGCCGGCGCGGGCAAGGCTGCGGTCGAGAAGTTCTTTGCCGAGCATTACCACCAGCCCTCCGACGAGGTGGTGCAGGACCCGGCGATCGACTGGGAATCCGGCGTCCGCTTCATCAAGGTGAACTACCAGATCGCCCGCGACATCGCCGATGCGCCCGAACGGCCGGTCTGGAACCGGGGCGACTTCTTCGGGACGCTCTACGGCGGCATCGGCGCGGTCGAGCCCGTCGAAGCGCTCAAGGAAGAAGCGCCCAAGGGACGCGCTAACCTGCGACAATCGGTTACAAAGTAGCGATTGCCAGCCCGCGGAGGCGACGGCTAACAAGGCCTCGTCCTTGCCCAGCGCCTCGGCGGGCGGCCAGCGATGCCCAGAGCGCCAGCTCCGGGTCTGCGTCCGGCTGCTCCGTGCGGGGCCGCCCGTATCCCCGGCGCGTAGCCGCGGCCTCGGCCGTGGTGTCGTGCAACGACCAGGCTTTCGCTATGCACCCGGCTTTTTCTCGCGCGACCCTTCCCATGTTTGCGGCGGCTCTGCTGCTTGTCGGCTGCTCGCATGAGGAAGAGCAGGAAAAGGGCGGGGGGCGCGGCGGCGCACGCGGGCCGGCACAGGTCGGCTTCGTAGTGGTCCAGCCGACCAGCGTCGCCCAGACCGTCGAGCTGAATGCACGCGTCACCGCCTATGAGCAGTCGGAGGTGCGGCCCCAGGTCGCGGGTGTGATCCGCCGCCGGTTCTTCACCGAAGGTTCGATCGTGCGGCGCGGGCAGACGCTCTACGAGATCGACCCCCGCATCTACAGCGCCGCCGTGTTGGAAGCGCAGGCGAACCTTCAGAGCGCCCGTGCCAACGCCGAGGCGACCCGGGTGAATGCGGAGCGGCTGCGCCCGCTGGCGCGGATGGAAGCGGTCTCGCAGCAGGAATATACCAACGCCGCCGCAGCGTCGCGCCAGGCCCAGGCTTCGGTCGCGCAGACGCAGGCGCAGCTGGAAACGGCGCGGATCAACCTGCGCTTCACCAGCGTCCCGGCTCCGATCACCGGGCGCATCGGCCGTTCGCTCGCGACCGTCGGCGCGCTCGTGACCGCGAACCAGGCGGACCCGCTTGCGGTGATCCAGCGTCTCGATCCGATCTTTGTCGACATCCAGCAGTCGAGCGCAGAGCTGCTCGCGCTGCGGCGTTCGCTGTCGCGCGACGGCGTCGCTCCGGGGCGTGCCACGGTACGGCTCAAGCTGGAGGACGGCAGCGACTATGAACAGACCGGCACGGTCGAGTTCGCGGAATCGCTGGTCGATCCCAGCACCGGCACGGTGACGCTGCGCGCCCGCTTCCCCAACCCGAACGGCTTGCTGCTGCCGGGCATGTTCGCACGCGCGGTGTTCGCCCAGTCGATCAACAGCCGGGCCTTCCTCGTGCCGCAGCCCGCCATCAGCCGCAGCCCAGCCGGCGAGGCGACGCTGTTCGTGGTGGGGCCCAACAATACCGCCGTTCAGCGCAAGGTGGTCACCAGCCTGACCCAGGGGACCAATTGGGTGGTGACCCAGGGGTTGCAGCCCGGCGACAAGGTGATCGTGCAGGGGACCGGCAACTTGCGTCCCAACGCCCAGGTCCGCCCGGTTCCTGCGGACAGCCCGCAACGGGTCGCCCCGCCGCAGGGGAATCCCTCGGGCCAGGGCAAGCAGGGCAGCCAGTCGGGCGCAGCCACCTCCGCCAAGGGGGGCTGAGCCAGCATGTCCCGGATCTTCATCGATCGCCCGATCTTCGCCTGGGTGATCGCGATCATCACCATGCTTGCGGGCATCGGCGCGATCTTCAGCCTGCCGATCGCGCAGTATCCCGACGTCGCGCCGCCCCAGGTCAACATCCGCGCGACCTATCCGGGCGCAAATGCCCAGACGATCCAGAACAGCGTCACCCAAATCATCGAGCAGCAGCTGACCGGCATCGACGGGTTGCTCTATTTCAGCTCGCAGTCCAGCTCGCGCGGGCAGGTGACGATCAGCGCGACCTTCGCCAAGGGCACCGATCCGGACATCGCGCAGGTGCAGGTCCAGAACCAGGTCCAGCAAGCGCTGTCGCGCCTGCCCCAGCAGGTGCAGCAGCAGGGGCTGCGCGTCACCAAGTCGAACCCCGACTTCCTGATGATCGTCGGCGTCTATGACGAGACCGACCGCAGCACCAACGGCGACGTTTCCGACTATCTCGAATCCAACCTCGTCGAGCCGCTCGGCCGCATCGAGGGCGTGGGCGAAACCAACGTCTTCGGCTCGCAATATGCGATGCGCATCTGGCTCGATCCGGCGAAGCTCGCGAGCTACAGCCTGATCCCCGGCGACGTCATCACCGCCATCCAGAACCAGAACACCGAGGTGGCCGCGGGCGAACTGGGCGGGCAGCCGCAGCCGAACACCCAGCTGCTGAACGCAACCGTGACCGCGCAGGCGCGTCTCCAGACCCCCGAGCAGTTCCGCGCCATCATCCTGAAGACCCAGAGCAGCGGTGCGAGCGTCCGGCTTGGCGACGTCGCCCGCGTCGAATTGGGCCAGGAGAACTACAGCTCGCTCAGCCGCGTGAACGCGCATCCCGGCGCCGGCGTCGCCATCTCGCTCGCCCCAGGGGCGGACGCGCTCAAGACCGCCCGGCTGGTGAAGGCGGAAGTGGCGCGTCGCGCCAAGGACTTCCCGCAGGGCTACACCTACGACTACGCCAACGACACGACCGCCTTCATCCAGCTGTCGATCAAGGAAGTGATCAAGACGCTGATCGAAGCGGTGATCCTGGTCGTCATCGTCATGTTCGTGTTCCTGCAGAGCTGGCGTGCGACGCTGATCCCGACCATCGCGGTGCCGGTCGTGCTGCTGGGCACCTTTGCCGTCTTCTATCTCGCGGGCTTTTCGATCAACACGCTGACCCTGTTCGGGTTGGTGCTGGCGATTGGTCTGCTGGTCGACGACGCGATCGTGGTGGTCGAGAACGTCGAGCGTCTGCTCGAAGAGAATCCCGAGATGACGCCGCGCGAGGCGACCATCGAGTCGATGAAGGAGATCCAGGTCGCCCTGATCGCCATCGGTATCGTCCTTTCCGCGGTGTTCCTGCCGATGGCCTTCTTCGGCGGGTCGACCGGCGTGATCTATCGCCAGTTCTCGGTGACGATCGTGGCGGCCATGGTGCTGTCGGTTCTGGTGGCGCTGATCCTCTCCCCCGCGCTCACGGCGACGCTGCTCAAGCAGAACCCGCGCGACGAGAATGGCGAGCATCTGCGCGACAGCCGGTTCGCCCGCCGCTTCCCGGGCGTCGTCCGCCTGGCGGATCGCGCCCGCCATGGCTTCAACCATGGCTTCGAACGGATGGTCGCGCGCTACGAGGGCGGCGTGCAGCGGGTCATCAACCGCAAGTGGCTGTTCCTGCTGATCTATGCAGGCGTTCTCGCGCTGCTGGTGCTGCTGTTCCTGCGGCTGCCGACGAGCTTCCTGCCGACCGAGGACCAGGGCGCGGCGCTGGTACGCTACCAGTTGCCGGCCGGGGCGACGCGCGGGCGTACGGAGGCGGTGCAGCGGGCGGTCGAGGACTACCTGCTCAAGCACGAAGGCAAGAACGTTCGCACCATCCTGACGGTCAGCGGCGGCGGCAGCGGAGCGGCCGGCCAGAACACCGGCCAGGGCTTCATGAACTTCGTCGACTGGTCGGAGCGCGAGGGCAAGGAAAACAGCGCCGACGCGATCGTCGCCCGTGCCGGTGCCGCCTTCCGCGGCTTGCGCGACGCGCAGGTCTATGCGCTGATCCCGCCGGCGATCCGGGGTCTCGGTCAATCGAGCGGCTTCACCATGGAGTTGCAGAACACCAGCGGCATGTCCGCCGAGGCGTTCGCAGAAGCGCGCGACAAGCTGCTCGCGGCCGCAACCGCCGATCCGAAGCTGACGGGCGTGCGCCTGACCGAACTGCCCGACGTCGCGACGCTGCAGGTCGATCTCGACCAGACCAAGCTTTCCGCGCTGGGTCTCTCGCAAAGCGACGTCAACGCCACCCTGTCGACCGCCTGGGGCGGCCGCTACGTCAACGACTTCATCGACCGTGGCCGCGTGAAGCGGGTGTACGTCCAGGGGGATGCGCCCTACCGCGCCGCGCCCTCCGATCTCGACCAGTGGTTCGTCCGCACTGGGGACGGGTCGATGGCACCCTTCTCTTCCTTTGCGCAGACCTCCTGGGGCGTGGCACCGACGACGCTGTCGCGCTTCCAGGGCCTGCCGTCCTACGAGTTCCAGGGCGATGCCACCCCGGGCACCAGCTCGGGCGAGGCGATGGAGCGGATCGCCGCGCTTGCGGCCGAGATCCCGGGTGTCGGCGTCGCCTGGGCCGGGCTGTCGTTCCAGGAGCGGCTGTCCTCCGGCCAGGCGCCGCTGCTCTACGGCCTGTCGCTGCTGGTCGTCTTCCTGTGCCTCGCTGCGCTTTATGAAAGCTGGTCGATCCCGATCGCGGTGTTGCTGGTGATCCCGCTCGGCCTGATCGGCGCCGTGTTCTTCGTGACGCTGCGCGGGCTGGAGAACGACGTATATCTCCAGATTGGCCTGCTCACGACGATGGGGTTGGCGGCCAAGAACGCGATCCTGATGATCGAGTTCGCCGAGCAGGCGGAGCGCAAGGGCGCGCGCGTGATCGACGCCGCTCTGGAGGCGGCACGCATCCGTCTGCGTCCGATCCTGATGACCAGCCTTGCCTTCATCTTCGGCGTGCTGCCGCTGGCGCTGTCGACGGGGGCTGGCGCCAACAGCCGCATCGCGATCGGCACGTCGGTGATCGGCGGCATGGTGACGGCCACGATCCTCGCCATCTTCTACATCCCGCTGTTCTTCGTGCTGGTGCGCCGCGGCGTGCGCGACGGTCTTGCCAGGCTCCGCGGCAAGCCGACCGGTCACCAGCCCAAGGACCTGCCGAAGGAGGAACCCGCGGCATGAACGCCCGGCTGACCGCGCTCTTGCCGCTGCTGCTGGCAGGCTGTTCGATGGCCCCGGAGGACGTCCGTCCGCCGTCGGCGGTGCCCGCGTCCTGGCCGGTGGGCGATGCCTATCTGCGCCAGAGTGAGGCGAGCCTGCCGGTGGTGAGCTATCGCGACGTGTTCGTGGACCCGCGTCTCCAGACGCTGATCGGCCAGGCGCTGGTCAACAACCGCGACCTGCGCATCGCCGCCGCGAACATCGTGGCGGCACGTGCGCAGTACCGCATCCAGCGTTCGGAGCTGTTCCCGCAAGTCGATGCCTCGGCAAGCTACACCCGGTCGCGCAGTGCCGGGCAATCGTCCGGCAGCGGCACCGACGGTGGAAGCTCGGGGGACCCAGGCGGTAGCGGGGCGAGGACGAGCGACCGCTTCGGCGCGGACCTGGGCGTCACCTCGTTCGAGCTCGACCTGTTCGGCCGGATCCGCTCGCTCACCCGCGCGCAGCAGAACCAGTATTTCGCGACCGAGGCGGCGGCACGCGCGACGCGGCTGACGCTCGTCGCCGACATTGCCGATGCCTGGCTCGTCTATGCCGCCGACACGAGCCTGCTGCGCATCGCCGAGCAGACGGCCGCCAGTGCGGAGCGCAGCGTGACGCTCACCCGCGCGCGGCTCCGGGGCGGGGTCGCGCCACGCACCGATCTGCGCCAGGCCGAACAGATCCTAACCGCCGCCCAGGCGGACGTCGCGGAGCAGCGCACCCAGCTCGCGCAGGACGTGAATGCGCTGCAACTGCTGGTCGGTGCGCCGTTCGACCGTGCCTTGTTGCCGGAGACCATCGAGCAGGCGGCGCCTGCCGTCCGGGCGCTTCCCGCAGGCGTCGACTCCGGCGTGCTGCTGCGCCGGCCCGATGTGGTGCAGGCGGAGTACCAGCTGCGCGCCGCCAACGCCGAGATCGGCGCTGCCCGCGCCGCGCTGTTCCCACGCATCTCGCTGACGGCGGTGCTGGGGCTCGCCAGCAATGCGCTGGGTTCGTTGTTCGATAATGGCGCCTTCACCTATTCGGCGGGACCCTCGGTCGCCTACCCGATCTTCCAGGCCGGGGCCGCCCGCGCGAACGTCCGGCTGACCGAGGCGCAGCGCGAAGGCCTGCTCGCGGAATATGAGCGGACCATCCAGATCGCCTTCCGCGAAGTGTCCGACGCCCTCGCCCGGCAGGGGACCATCGGCGAGCAGCTGCGCGCCACCGAGGCGCAGACGGCGGCCGCCGAGGACACCTTCACCCTGACCGAGGCGCGCTATCGGGGCGGGATCGACACCTTCCTCGCGAGCCTCGACGCGCAGCGATCGCTCTACCAGTCGCAGCGCACCCTGGTGCAGACCCGGCTGGTGGCGGCGAGCAACCGCGTCACCCTGTACCGTACCCTTGGCGGCGACACGCTGCTGGAGGCGACGGAACAGGGGCCGATCCCGGCCACGCCCGCCGACTGAACGGAACCCTCGCCGCCGGCACTGGTTCGGAAAGGAGAGATCCCGAGGAGACGGACCATGAGCGACAAGCAGCCGATGCAGGCAGCCGGCAAGGGCGTGGCAGAGGGCCAGGACGGCGTCGACCAGGAGCGGGTGAACGGCCGCAACGCCGGAGGCGAGAGCGGCGGTGGCGCCTATCCCAACCCCCACACGGGGAAGGAAGAGAAGCAGAGCGGCTTCCTGGGCCATGGCGGCCAGACCGACATCGACTATCGCGGTCCGGGCCAGGGCAGCGAAGGCGAGGGCAAGACAGGCGCCAACGCCAATGCCGGGACGGGGTCGAACACGGACTGAGACCGCGCTTCGGCCGGCCGGAGCGGTGAGCCGGCATCGGCATCCACTTGAAGGCCGAGCCGACACTTTCCCGTTTGTCTCGAGTAGGGATCGAGCTTGTCGAGAGCCCGTATCGAGAGATGCCCCGCAACCGGCCTCTCGATACGCGGTCTCGACGGGCTCCACGGCTACCCGAGACAAACGGAAGAGGGGAAAGGGAGTGCCTGACCTATCCCCGCACGATCGGATGCCGCTCGCGCAGATCGTCGGCGACGCGCTCCACCGCCTCGACCGCGGCGGCGTTGCCCGACGGGTGGATCGACCAGTTGCAGTGCGCGTGCGTGTCCAGGCTGTGGACGGTGACCTGGCCGATCACCAGCCGCCAGTGCCGACGCGTGCCGCCCGCATCGCGCACCAGGGTCGTGACGAACAGGTCCAGCAGGTCGGCAGCGGTCATGCCGGCGTTCATAGCCGCAGGTAGCGGAAGTACCAGACCTCGTGCCCCTGGCGCCGCGCCTTGCGCTCGTAGCGCGTCTCCGGCCAGTCGGCCGGGCGGGTGAGAAAGTCCTGCGCCGCCTCCGCCTGCCACGCGAAGTCGCGGCGCCCGCGCATTACCATCATCGACCAGCGGCAATAGGTCGGGTCGTCGGTGCCGAGGCGGAACTCGCCGCCGGGCTTCAGCTTGGCGGCGATCATGTCGAGCGGGCCGTCGTTGACCATGCGGCGCTTGGCATGGCGCGCCTTGCGCCAGGGATCGGGGTGGAGGAGGTAGACGCGCTCCAGGCTGGCGTCGGGCAGCCGCTCAAGCGCCTCCAGCGCGTCGCCCATGTGCAGGCGGACGTTCTCTAGCTCGCCGTCGCGGATGTGGTTGAGCGCGCCGACGACGCCGTTCAGGAACGGCTCGCAGCCGATGAAGCCATGGTCCGGGCGCATCGCCGCCTGGCCTGCGAGGTGCTCGCCGCCGCCGAAGCCGATCTCGAACTCCAGCGGACGTATGTCGCCGAACAGCGCCTGTGCGTCCAGCGGACCTTCGTCGGGGATGCTGACGACGGGGAGCAGGTCTTCCACCAGCGCGGCCTGGCCCTGGCGCAGCTTGTGTCCCTGGCGGCGGCCGTAGAGGCGGCGGATCGAGGTCGGATCGGTCATGGCGCGGGGCTGTAGCCGCCCCGTGCCCGGGCTCCAAGCGCCGATGGAGCTTGCCATGCTCCGAAGGGTTGTTCGTGCGCACCCATGGAAGGCGACGAATGAGCAAGGGCAGGACGGGCAAGGCACTGGCGCACGAGTTGGAGCGCGTCGACATCAAGGCAGGGCACGCCGCTGCCGAATGGCACGACCACGTCGTGGTGCGAGCGCTGAAGCTGGTGCGCGAGCTTGCCGACCAGCCGCCGCTGATCGCGCTGTCGATCGGCACGGCGGTTGTCGGTGCGGCACGGGGCGATCGCCGCCTCGCACGCACGGGCGCGCGCATGCTGGCCAGCCATCTCGCGGCCACGGCGATCAAGGCCGCGATCAAGCGCAGGATCGATCGCGCACGGCCGCGGTTGTTCAGCAGCGACCATGATCACCGGCTCACACGGGGCGACCGCAACGAGGGGCCGCACAATTCCTTCCCCTCCGGCCACACGGCGGGGGCGATGGCGGTAAGCCGCGCGATCCTGCGGGAATATCCAGGCGCGAGCGGTCCCGCCTATGCGGCGGCGGTGGCGACCGGCGCGCTCCAACTGCCGACCGGCTCGCATTTTCCGATCGACGTCCTCGCAGGAGCAGCGATCGGCGTCGGTTCGGAAGCGCTGGTCGCGCGGATCTTCCCCGACGTGGCGCCCGAGCGGGTGCCGTCGGCGTGAAGATGCGGATGTAGAAAAATGGCGCGCCCGGAACGATTCGAACGTCCGACCCTCAGATTCGTAGTCTGATGCTCTATCCAGCTGAGCTACGGGCGCTTGGGAGGCGGTCCCCTATCCGCCCCCGGACTCGGGCGCAAGCCCCTCGGTGTCGAACGGCCCAATTTTTCGACATCGTAGTGCGAGGAGTCGGCGCGGCTGGCCTTAACAAGCCTGTCCCTGTGCTCCCGCGAAGGCGGGAGTTCAGGGTCAAGCGCGACGCTCCTTGAGCCTGTCAGACCCTGGATCCATGCCTACGCGGGGGATGGACTACCCGCAGTGATGCTCGCGAAGCCTTCTACTTCGCCTCGCTGAAGGCGCCGGAACTGATGTTGATGCTCCGATCCTTGCCCCAGGTGTTGACGCGCGAGTTGATCGGGCCGCGGATGATGTGCTCCACTACCTGCTCGGGTGGGGGAAGTCGGTCCTGCGCCTGAAAATTGGTGATGGTGCCCAGGTCGATCAAAGCGACGGACCAACGGGGCTCGGCGGGCTTGCTCTCTGCCAGCAAGGCGCTGGCGGCATCGGGCTGAACGAAGATGCCGCGGCCAGCGTCCGACAGAGCGATGAGGTAGCGGTCGGTGGCTGCGTTTGGCCGATACACGCCGCCTGCCTTCAGGATCGTGGCGTCCCGGCACCAGGAGACGGCAGGCTGCGGAGTCGGCGCGTCCTGCTTCTTTGTGTCGGCATGCACCGCGAGTCCCATAAAGGCGGCCATCAAAGCAGCGGCGCCGTTGGTTGACGCAGGCTTCGCTTCACCGGACAGGGCCAGCGGCGTGGGGCATTCCGCAACCGGGCTGGTCGCAGGCGCTGGCGCGACCTCCCGCGGCCATTCGAGTGCGGCCAGCGCCTCGCGCATCGCGGTCGCGAGACTCGCCGATTCCAGGGTCTTGGACGAGTAGCGCAGCTTCACCAGCCATTCGCCGAAGGGGAGGATGGCGACGCCGGTGCTCCGATACGGACCCTTGTTGAGGGTGTAGGCGGCAATCAGGCCGCTTTCCGTCTGCTGGCCGGGCGGCACGAAGCTGGGGCTTCCTACTGCGGCGACGGGCTTACCGTAGACGTCCGGCCGGTTCTCGATTGCCCAGCGGGCGCGATCGAACCACACCGGCAGCGCACCGCTTGCCTGGCGGTAGACGTAAAGGCTCAACAACTCGGCGCCGTCGGAGCTCTCGTAGCTGGCCGAGACGTCGAGCAGATCTTCGCCGATCGCGATCGCCTTGATGCGGGGCGCGCCCGCCAGTGTGGCCGGCAAGCGAAGCCCGCTGAGCTTGTGCTTATAGGGTTTGCCGGCAGAGACCTTGAGGTCTGTGGCCTGCTGGGCTGCGGCAGGCGTGCCCGATATCATTGCAGCCGCGGCGAATCCCAGCGTGGCCGCCAAAACGCGCTTCATCGTCCCTCTCCCCCTGGTGCCGGCAAAGCTGCCACCGCTGGGGGAAGGGCACAAGCGCGAAGACGGGGCAGCCTTGCGCCGCCCCGCCTTCCGGTAGCTCAGGCCAGCTCGGCCTTGAGCGCTTCGACCAGGTCGGTCTTTTCCCAGGTGAACAGGTCACCCTCTGCCTTGCGGCCGAAGTGGCCATAGGCGGCGGTCGGCAGGTAGATCGCCTTGTTCATGCCCAGGTGGGTGCGGATGCCCTTGGGGGTCAGGCGCACCAGCTTGGGCAGAACCGCCTCGATCTTCGATTCCTCGACGGTGCCGGTGCCGTGCGTGTCGACATAGAGCGACAGCGGCTCGGCCACGCCGATCGCGTAGGAGAGCTGGATCGTGCAGCGCTTGGCAAGGCCCGCCGCGACGATGTTCTTGGCGAGGTAGCGGCTGATATAGGCCGCCGAACGATCCACCTTGGTCGGGTCCTTGCCCGAGAAGGCGCCGCCGCCATGGGGTGCTGCACCGCCATAGGTGTCGACGATGATCTTGCGGCCGGTGAGGCCTGCGTCCCCATCGGGGCCGCCGATTTCGAACAGGCCGGTCGGGTTCACGTAGATCTGCGACTGGTCGGCCGGCATCCAGCCCTGCGGCAGGACGTCCTCGAACACCGTCATCACATAGTCGCGCAGCTGCTTCTGGCCGGCATCGCTGGACAGCGCCTTGCTGTGCTGGGTCGACACGACGAGCGCGGTGGCACCGGTCGGGCGGCCGTTCTCATACTTGAGCGTCACCTGGCTCTTGGCGTCCGGCTCCAGGAAGTCGACGACATTGGCGTGGCGATCCTGCGCCAACTTCTCCAGGATGCGGTGCGAGTAATAGAGCGTCGCCGGCATCAGATCGGGCGTCTCGTCGCAGGCGAAGCCGAACATGATGCCCTGGTCCCCGGCACCCTCGTCCTTGTTGCCGCTCTCGTCGACGCCCTGCGCGATGTGCGCGGACTGGCCGTGGAGGTGGCAGGCGAACTCGGCGGTCTGCCAGTGGAAGCCGTGCTGTTCGTAGCCGATCTTCTTCACCGTATCCCGCGCGACCTTCTCGATCTCGTCGAGGGTCGGGAACACGTCCTGGCTGCAGCGCACCTCGCCGGCCAGCACGATCCGCTGAGTCGTGACCATGGTCTCGCAGGCGACGCGGGCGACGGGGTCGCGCGACAGGAACAGGTCGACGACAGCGTCGGAAATCTGGTCCGCGACCTTGTCGGGATGGCCTTCGGAGACGGATTCGGAGGTGAAGAGATAGTTGGAACGCATGGATTTCCCTTTTCTATGGGAAAGCGCGGCCGTTGCCATGCCGATATAAAGCTTTCCTTATATACCGCGCCCTAGCGGTTGCGCCGACGGATGGCAACGGCCGCGAGGGCAAGGAAAAGGGCCACTATCGCGGCGATGCCGTTGCCGAAGCGCGCGAACAGCGTCGGCGGATGCGCGGGTGGCAACGGCAGTTCGATCGCGCCGGCGCGACCCTGCGGGATCGTCGCCAGAAGCCGTCCGTCGGCGTCGATGATCGCCGAAATGCCGGTCGGCGTGGAGCGCAGGATGGGCAGCCCCTCCTCGATCGCACGCATGCGCGCCTGCGCCAGATGCTGGGGCGGCCCCCAGGCACCGAACCAGGCGTCGTTGGACGGGTTGAACAGCAGCCGCGGGCGATGGGCACGGTCCACCACCTGGCCGGAAAAGATGATCTCGTAGCAGATCTGCATGCCGACGGAGCCGAAGCCCGACACGGGCACGGACCGCGGTCCGGGACCCGGCGCAAAGTCGATGTCGCCCATCACCAGGCGGGAGAGGCCGAGCGGCTGGAGAAGGGGCCGCATCGGCAGATATTCGCCATAGGGAACCAGATGCGCCTTGTCGTAGCGGCCGCCGAGGCGACCGTCCGGCAGCACCGAGAAGACCGAGTTGCCTGCCGAGCCGACCTGTCCCCGCCGGTCGAAGAACAGCGCGGTACCGCCAACCAGCGCGGCGTCGCGCGGCCCGAGCAAGCGGGCGATCTGCGCGCGGACGAGCGCCGGATTGGCGTCGTACCAATAAGGCGGATACCCATCCTCGACATAATAGTTGAGCGTCCCCTCCGGCCAGACGACCAGCCGCGGGGCGGGCCCGGGGCGTCCGCTCAGCCGCAGCAAGCGATCGAACACCTCGGCGGCATAGCCGTCATCGGCGACATGCTCCTGACCGATGTTGGGCTGGACCACGCGCACGCGCGGTGCATCGTCCGGAAGGGGCGGATCGGCGGCATGCAGCAGGGGCCACCCGACCGCGAGCGCAAGTCCCGCAACGGCGATCCCGGCCGGGAACTGCCAGCGGCGGTGCCATGCCAGCAGCAACGCGCCGGCTGCCATTACCGTCAACCCGGACAAGGCATAGGTCCCTACCCAGGCAGCCAGATGCGTAAGGCCCGGCACCGGCAGCCAGATGACGCCGATTGGGTTCCAGGCATAGCCGGTGAACATCACCGCGCGCAGCCACTCGGTCGCGATCCAGGCGGCGCCCGCGATCAGCGCGAACCCGACGTCCGGCCGTGCCCCCCGGCGTCCCAGCCGCCAGACGAGGCCGCCGGCGAGCATCGGATACACCGCAAGATAGAGCGCAAGCCCGACAACCGCAAAATAGCCGAGCGCGGGGGGCATCCGATCCTGATAGTCGAAGGCGTGCTGGATCCAGTTGTTGCCGATGGTGAAATGCGCCACGCCGAACAGCCAGGAACGCCACAGCGCGGATTTCAGGCTGGGCGCGGCATGGACGCAGCGCAGCCACAGCGCGAAGGCGGCGAGCGTCAGCGGCCACCATTGGAGGGGCGCGAAGCCGAGCGCGGAGACAGCACCGGCGAGGAGGACGAGCAGGGCAGGGGGGAAACGCACGGCGCGGATATCGTTCGCTTTGGCGGTGCGGGCAAGCAGTTCGCGCGTGTACGCCCGCACTCGATCCGCTAGGCTCGCGCCATGGCCGAGCTTCGCCCCTTCCACCTCGCCTTTCCGGTCCACGATCTGGCGGCGGCACGCACCTTCTATCGCGACGTGCTGGGCTGCGGCGAGGGGCGCAGCAGCGACCACTGGATCGACTTCGATCTTGGCGGGCACCAGATCGTCGCGCACCTCGACCCCGATGCCCGGCCGCAGGCGACCAGCAATGCGGTCGACGGTCATCAGGTGCCGGTGCCGCACTTCGGCGTCGTGCTGCGCATGGCCGACTGGGAGGCGCTGGCCGCCCGGGTGGAGGCGGCTGGGATCGAGTTCGGCATCGCGCCGCACGTCCGCTTCAAGGGGCAGCCGGGCGAGCAGGCAACGATGTTCTTCCGCGACCCTTCCGGAAACGCTTTGGAGTTCAAGGCGTTCGCCCATGATTCGATGCTGTTCGCAAGTTAAAGGATTTACGCGTGGCTGAACCCGTTACCGTCGACATTCCCCACAAGCTCGGCCGGGAGGGCGCGCGTACCCGCATCGAAGCGGGGATCGGCAAGCTCGCCGGCATGTTCCCGGGCGGCACGGTGACGGAACAGCATTGGGAGGGTGACGCCCTTTCCTTCACCGTGCAGGCGATGGGGCAGCGCGTGGCAAGCCGGCTCGAGCTGTTCGAGGATCGGGTCCGCGCCGAACTCGACCTGCCGCCTTTCCTGCGCCTGTTCGCCGACAAGATCCGGGCCAAGCTTCAGAAGGACGGGCCCGCCCTGCTCAAGTAGCGATCGGGCGCCGCACGGAACCGCCACGGGCTCGTTTCGGTTGAGCAAGGGTTAGGAGAGGCTCATGAAGGCACCGCTTTTCGTGCTGGCTGCGGCATCGGCGCTGGCAGGCTGTTCGGACCGGGATTCGACCGAGAACCAGGTCGCGCTCCCGGTCGGGACCCAGATCGCCGACAACGGCGTGGTCGAGGCGCCGCCGACCGGCAGTGCCCCGACAATCCCGACCGCGACCGGCCCCGGGACCGCCTTTGGCATGACCAAGGAGCAGCTGGAGGATGCGGACCTGCTCGGCGCCGGCAATGCCAAGCTCGGCGAGGTGGACCGGGTGACTACCGACGCGCAGGGCAGCGTCAACGGCCTGGTGGTGGAAATCGAAGCCCAGCCGGACGATCGCGAGGTGTTGTTGCCCCTCAAGGGCATCGAGCCGGTGGCGGTGGGCGACCAGTGGCATCTGCGCGCCCCTGCGCTGACGCGCGAGCAGCTGTTGACCCTGCCCGAGGTGAAGCGCGCCGGCCGCTAAGGCTGCCGGCACGGGACACGGCCCGCGGGGTTCAGCGCCCCGCGGCGGCGCTCACCCGCCAGATCACGTTCCCGACGTCGTCGGCGACGAGCAGTCCGCCGCTGCGATCGGTGATCACCCCCACGGGACGGCCGCGCGCCTTGCCGTCCTGATCCAGGAACCCGGTCAGGACATCGACGGGCTTGGCGCCCTTCACCGGGAAGCCGTTGGCCGCGAACGGTACGAACACGACCTTATAGCCCGACGGAGGTACGCGGTTCCAGGATCCGTGCTGACCGATGAACGCGCCGCTTGCGAAGCGCGACCCCAGCTTGGCGTCGCCGGCGAAGGCGAGGCCGAGCGAGGCAGTATGGGCGCCCAGCGCATAGTCCGGCCGCGCGGTGTATTCGCGCAGGTCGGGCCGCTGCGGCTGGACACGGTCGTCGACATAGCCGCCCCAGTAATGCCAAGGCCAGCCGTAGAAGCCGCCGAACTCCACCCGCGTCATATAATCGGGCGGCATGTCCGAGCCGATCATGTCGCGCTCGTTGACGACGGTCCACAGCGCCCGGCTGTTGGGCTCGAACGCCATGCCGTTCGGGTTCCGCAGCCCGCTGGCATAGATGCGGAACTTCTTCACCAGCGGGTCGACCTCCAGGATCGCCGCACGGTTCTTCTCGATCTCCAGCCCGTCCTCGGCGATGTTGGAGGCCGAGCCGACCGTCACGAACAGCGTCTTGCCCTCGGGGTTCGCCACGACGTTGCGCGTCCAGTGATTGCCCCCGCCCGGCAGGTCCACGACCTTCTCCGCATTCGCGGTGATGCGCGTCTGGCCCACGCGGAAGGGGAAGCGCACCAGCGCATCGGTGTTGGCGACGTAGAGCCAGTCGCCCACCACCGCCATCCCGAAGGGGGAGTTGAGCCCGGTCAGCAGCGCCGAGCGCTGTTCGGCGACGCCGTCGCCGTCCGCGTCGCGCAGCAGCGTGATCCGGTTGGCGGAAGGCACGCCTGCGCCCGCCCGGCCCATGAACAGCTTCATCACCCAGCCCTTGAGCCCGCCGCCCTCGCGCGGGGGCGAGTTGCTCTCCGCCACGAGCACGTCGCCGTTGGCCAGGCGATAGAGCCAGCGCGGATGGTCGAGCCCGCGTGCGAACGGCTGGACGCGCAGCCCCTGCGCCGGGGTCGGCATTGTGTCGCCGGTCCAGCCGATCGGCTTGGCGATGCGGACGGTGGGGATGGTCTGCTCGCGTGCGCGGCTCAAGCGCGGCTGGGCACCCGTCACCGCATCCTCGGGCAGCTCCGCGCGATCGGGGCTGAACAGCCACCACCCCAGCGCGAGCAGCAGGACAAGGAGAATGGCGGCAAGGCGGAGCAGGTGTTTGCGCATGGCCGGAGGATTAGGGGCTGCGGACCTGCACGCAACATGAAAAGCGCCGCCGCTGACGGATGGGAGAGTTCCGTCGGCGGCGGCGCTTCACGCTGTCGCACGGGATCGGTGCGACAGCGCAGGCGGGGCGGCAGGAATGGGGGGAGAGCCGCCCCGCGATCCGGTGTGGTTAGCGCGGTCCCGCGTCGGACAGGGCCATGCGGTCCATGTCCTTCTGGGTTTCGCGGTCTTCCTCCGACTTGCTCATCGTGGCGAGGCGCTCGCGCACCCGCTCGGCGAGGTTCGCATCGACGGCTTCGAAATGGCCCATCTGGCGATCGATGATGAACTGCGGGATGCCGTGCATCGCCTCGGCGATGTTGCTGGCGGTCCGCGCCTTCTGGTCCTCGTCGAACAGGTTCCACAGGTCACGCGGCTGGCGGAAGTCGTCATTGCCCTCGCTGTGGTCCCAGTGCCAGGCGGTGCCCTCCACCTTCAGCGGCGGCTCCTTGTAGCGCGGGTCCTCGACCGGGCCGCCGAACGAGTTGGGCTCGTAATAGGCGTCCGGATAGTCCTGGTTCACGTCCTCCATAAACCGCAGCAGCCCGTCCTTGTGATAGGTGTGGACCGGGCAGTGCGGCCGGTTGACCGGCAGCGCCTCGTAATGCGTGCCCAGCCGATGGCGATGGGCGTCGGCATAGGAGAAGATGCGCGCCTGCAGCATCTTGTCCGGCGAGAAGCTGATCCCGCGCACGACGTTGGACGGGCTGAACGCCGCCTGCTCGATCTGCGCGAAATAATTGTCCGGGTTGCGGTTCAGCTCGACCTCGCCGACCTCGATCAGCGGATAGTCGCCGTGCGGCCAGACCTTGGTCAGGTCGAACGGGTTGTACCAGTGCTTGCCCACGTCCTCCTCGGGCATGATCTGGACGAACATCTTCCACTTCGGGAACTCGCCGCGGTGGATGGTGCCGTAGATCTCCTCCTGAAAGCTCTCGCGGCTCTTGGCGATGACCTCGGCCGCCTCGGCATTGGTGTAGAACTTGTGGCCCTGCTGGGTCTTGAAGTGGAACTTCACCCAGTAGCGCTCACCCGCGTCGTTCCAGAAGGAATAGGTGTGGCTGCCATAGCCGTTCATGTACTGCGGCCCCTGCGGCAGGCCGCGATCCGACATCAGGATCAGCAGCTGGTGCATCGACTGGGGCTCGAGGCTCCAGAAGTCCCACATCGCGGTCGGCGAACGCATGTTGGTGCGGGGGTGGCGCTTCTGCGTGCGGATGAAGTCCGGGAACTTGCGTGGGTCGCGCACGAAGAACACCGGCGTGTTGTTGCCGACGAGGTCCCAGTTGCCCTCTTCGGTGTAAAATTTGAAGCTGAAACCGCGCACGTCGCGCTCGGCATCGGCAGCACCCTGCTCGCCGGCAACGGTCGAGAAGCGCAGCAGCATCTCGGTCTGCTTGCCGACTTCGGAGAAGATCTTGGCGTTGGTGTACTTGCTGATGTCGTGGGTGACGGTGAAGGTACCGAACGCGCCCCAGCCCTTGGCGTGCACCACCCGCTCGGGGATGCGCTCGCGGTTCTGGTGGGTCAGCTTTTCGATCAGCTGATAATCCTGCAGCAGCAACGGGCCGAACCGGCCCACGGTGAGAGAATGCTGGTTGTCGCCGACCGGGGCACCCGCGGAGGTGGTGAGCGTCGGTCGCTTCTTTTCGGCATCTGCCATGGCATGTCTCCTGATCGTCCGGGCACGTTGGTGCCGCAGCCGATGGAATGACTCAAACGCATAGAAGTGCCCAGCGTGATCGAAAACATCGATGCTAGTGGGAATAGCCGCGGCAGACGGAGTTTTGCGCGGGTGTAATCGGGTCGGCACCCCGGCGAGGCCAGGGTGCCGGGTCCGCCTGCCAGCCAGCAGACGGCAGAGCTATTCCTCGGCCGGCGCTTCCGCGACCGGGGGGTGGAGGCGCAGGCGCGTGACCCGTCGATCGTCGCCATCGATGATCTCCAGCGTCCAGCCGCTGGAGTGCAGCAGTCGTTCCCCGGGCTTGGGAACGTGACCCGCGAGCACGAAGGCGAGGCCGCCCAGCGTCTCGACGTCCTCTTCGACCTCGCCCAGCCGCGGGTCGATCAGTTCGGCTGCATCCTCCAGCTCGGCGCGGGCGTCTGCATCCCAGCCGCCGCCGTCGATCGGCACCAGCAGCGCCGCCGGCGCCTCGTCGTGCTCGTCCTCGATCTCGCCGACGATCTCCTCGATCAAATCCTCGATCGTGATGAGCCCATCGGTGCCCGAATATTCGTCCAGCACCACCGCCAGATGGGTGCGGCTGGCGCGCATCTGCGCGAGCAGGTCGAGGGTACCCATCGATTGAGGCACGTAGAGCGGCTGGCGCATCAGGTCGGTGATGCTTGCAGGCGGCGCCCCTTCGCGTGCCAGGATCGCGAACACGTCCTTCACATGGATCATGCCGATCACATGGTCGAGCCGCTCGCGATAGACGGGGAGCCGGCTGTGCCCGGCCTCTGCGAAGATCTGGACCAGTTCGGAAAACGGCGTCGACTCTTCCACCGCGACGATGTCCGCGCGCGGCACGCCCATGTCGCCTGCGTCGCGCTCGCCGAAGTGGAGGATGTTGCGGACCATCTGCCGCTCGATCGGGGAAAGGTCGCCGGCGACCGGCCGGGCCTCTTCCTCCTCATGCTCCGTGATGACTTCCTCGATCCGCCCACGCAGCGTCTCGTTGTGTTCCTCGCCGAACAGCAGGGCGCGGATGCCCCGCCATACGCCGCCCTCTCCGGCGGCCTGGCTACTGTCGCCCCCCGGGGCGGCGCTACTGGAACCTTCTGGCATGGAAGTCTCGTCAATCCTCGCGAACGTGATAGGGATCATGCAGACCGAGCTGGCGCAGCGTGAGGCGTTCGATATCCTCCATCGCCTCCGCCTCGGCGTCGTCCTGATGGTCGTAGCCTAGCAGGTGCAGGCAACCATGGACAATCAAGTGGGTTGCGTGGTCCGCGACCGAAATCCCGCGCTCCGCCGCCTCCGCCACGCACACGCCATGTGCGAGCACGATGTCGCCCAGCAGCACTTCGCCGTCGTCGGAGTTCTGCGTGACGGTGTCGAGCAGGTCCGGCTGGATCATCGGGAAGGACAGCACGTTGGTCGGCTTGTCCTTGCCGCGATACTGGCGGTTGAGGCCGTGCACCTCCTCGTCCGAGGTGAGGCGGATCGCCACCTCGATCACCGCCGGATCGGTGGACCAGCCAGCGTAAGGCGTGCGCGCGAACGCCGCTTCCGCGGCGCGGGTAGCCAACGCCTCCCAGTCCACGTCGGCGGGCCAGTCGCCCTCTGGTAGAACCGCAATATCAAGCATGCATCGTCTTCCGGTTGTCGGCAGCAGCGACGGGTAGCCGGGCGGTGCCGCCGGTCAAGCGTCCTTCCCTTCGTACGCCTCGACGATCCGTCCGACGATCGGGTGGCGGACCACGTCGGCTGCGCCGAAACGGGCAAAGGCGATCCCCTCCACCGCCTCCAGCCGTGCGGTCGCGTCGGCCAGGCCGGAGGCGGAAACGCCCCCGGGCAGATCGGTCTGGTTCGGATCGCCGCACACCACCATCCGGCTGTTCTGGCCGAAGCGGGTCAGGAACATCTTCATCTGGGCGGGCGTGGTGTTCTGCGCCTCGTCCAGGATCACGAAGGCATCGGCGAGGGTGCGGCCGCGCATGAACGCGATCGGCGCGATCTCGATCTCTCCGCTCGCGATCCGCCGCTCGACCTGCTCGGCGGGCAGACAGTCGTGCAGCGCGTCGTAGAGCGGGCGGAGATAGGGATCGACCTTCTCCTTCATGTCGCCGGGCAGGAAGCCGAGCTTCTCGCCGGCCTCCACCGCCGGGCGCGACAGGATGAGGCGCTGGACCGAACCGGTGATGAGCTGCGCGACCGCCTGGGCGACCGCGAGATAGGTCTTGCCGGTACCCGCCGGCCCGAGCGCGAAGATGATGTCGTGGCCGACGAGCTGGCGCATGTAGGACGCCTGCGCCGCGGTGCGCGGCACGATCGTTTTCTTGCGCGTCCGGATCATGATCGACGACGCTGCGCCGCCCCCGTCCGCACGCACGATCCCGTCGAGCGTGGGCTGGTCGGCCATCGCGATCACCGCGTCGATCAGACCGGTGTCCACGTCCTCGCCGCGCAGGATGCGGTGGTGCAGCTCCTGGAGCACCTCCCGCGCGCGGGCGACCGAATCGGCTGATCCCTCGATCCCCACGCGATCGCCGCGTGCGGTGATATAGACGCCCAGCCGCTCTTCGAGCGCGAGCAGGTTGCTGTCGAACTCGCCGAACAGGCGGGGCAACAACTGGGGCTTGTCGAAGCTGACCTCGACCCGGCTGCGATCGCCGGAGCGGGCGGGAACGGGCTTGCGACTCATGCGATCCTTTCGTGGCGGATGCGGCAGGGGACGGACATTACCGCCGGAACAGACATGCGAGCGTCAGCCGCCACGAACGTGCGCGGCCCTCGGTTGGTTGCGCCGAAGCGGAGCGGGCGAAGAATGCCGGGCTGCATGCCGGGGGAATGTGGCAGAGGTGGGCATCCACGGACAGGGGGAATATGGGGAGCAGGATCCCCGGCGCCAAGCTTTGCCGTGCAAAAGCCCGGGGGAAGAGACGCGGACCGCTCAGGCGGCTTGCGCGACCCGCTCTGCCCCTGACAGCGACACCGGGCCCGCGGCCACCAGATCGACCTCCACCAGGTCTCCGATCCGTGCTTCCGTAAGAAGATGCACCGACTGGAGCCAAGGCGACTTGCCGAGCATCTGGCCGGGCAGCTTGCCCGGGCGCTCGATCAACACCTGGGTGGCGCGGCCGACTGCCGCCGCGTTGAACGCCTGCTGGTCGCGCAGCAGCGCTGCCTGCAACTGCTGCAGCCGGTCGTCCATGACCTCGGCGGGCACCGGGCCCGCATAGTCTGCCGCGGGGGTGCCGGGCCGCGGGCTGTATTTGAAGCTGAACGCCTGCGCATAGCCGACCGCATCGACCAGCCGCAGCGTGTCGGCGAATTCTGCGTCGGTCTCGCCGGGGAATCCCACGATGAAGTCGCCCGACAGCGCGATGTCGGGGCGCACCGCACGCACCCGATCGAGCAGCCGCAGATAGCTGTCGCGCGTGTGGCTGCGGTTCATCGCCTTCAGCACGCGGTCGCTGCCCGACTGCACCGGCAGGTGGAGATAGGGCATCAGCTTCTCGACATCGCCGTGCGCGTCGATCAGCCCCTGAGTCATGTCGTTGGGATGGCTGGTCGTGTAGCGGATCCGCGCGAGGCCCGGCAGGCGGTCGAGCGCGCGGATGAGGCCGTCCAGGCCTTGGATCCGGCCGGTCTCGTCTTCGCCCGTCCAGGCGTTGACGTTCTGCCCGAGCAGCGTGATCTCGCGCGCCCCGGCATCCACCAGCGCGCGTGCCTCGTCCAGCAGGGCGCCCCAGGGGCGGCTGACTTCAGCACCGCGGGTGTAGGGAACGACGCAGTAGGTGCAGAATTTGTCGCAACCCTCCTGCACGGTCAGGAAGGCCGTCGGTCCCGAGCGCCGGCGCGGCGCGAGCGCGCCGAACTTGGACTCGGGCGGCATGTCCGTGTCGATCGCCAGCCGGCCGGTGGCTGCCTCGGCGACCAGGGAGGGCAGGTTGTGATAGGCCTGGGGGCCCACCACCACGTCGACTTTTGCCCTGCGCGCGATTTCCGCGCCCTCGGCCTGCGCGACGCAGCCCGCGACCGCGATCATCGGGCGGGACCCATCCTCGCGGCGCAGCCGGCCGATGTCCGAATAGACCTTCTCGGTCGCCCGCTCGCGAATGTGGCAGGTGTTGAGCACGACCAGGTCGGCGGCCGCCGCGTCCGTCGCCGCGGTCATGCCCTGCGCGGCCATCAACTCGGCCATGCGCTCGCCGTCATAGACGTTCATCTGGCAGCCGAAGGATTTGACGTGAAAGCTTTTTGGAGGCGTGCTCATGGAGGCGGGCCTATACGCCGCTTTGGCCTGCGCTGCCAGCTTGCGCCGCCTCCATCCGCCGCCGCGCCTCGGCCGCGACCCCCTTGCGACCGAGTCCCGCGGGATCGAAGGGTTCGAGGAAGCGGATCGTGAGCGGAATGGTGCCGGCGCGCGAGACCAGCCGGACCGCGTTGTGGATGCCGGATTCGCCGCCGATCCAGCCCACCTCGGGAGTCGCGATTCCATAGTCGAGGACGACCGGCTGGACGCGAAGCCCGGGCGGGGCAGGGTCGACGACCGCCAGCAGCGACGCCTTGAAGGGCAGCATCGCCGTGCCGTCCCCGGTGGTGCCTTCGGGGAAGATGGTGACTGGGCGACCGCCGAGGGCACGACGGAGGGAAGCCACCTGCGCGGCGACTCCCAGGCGGTCGCCCCGCTCCACGAACAGCGTGTCGTTCAGGCGGCACAGCCAGCCGACCAGCGGCGCCGACTGGAGCTCGCCCTTGGCGACGAAGGTGCTGCCGGACGTGCCCGCGATGGCGAGGATGTCGAGCCAGCTCTGGTGGTTCGCGAGCAGCAGGACGTTCTGCTCCAGCGGACGGCCGAGGACGCGTACGCGCGCCCCCGCAAGCCAGGCGACGGCGCCGAGGAAACGGGGCGGCCAAGGGGAGGGGCGGCGGAACAGCCGCCAAAGTCCATGCAGCGCCAGCGCGCCGAGCAGGCAGCCGAGAATCGCCGCCAGGCGTCCGGCGAGACGGACGTGCCCGGCCAGGCCGGGCACCGGATCAGCCCTTGCGGTCGAGGCTGACGCCATAGAGCTCCATGCGGTGATCGACGAGGCGGAAGCCCAGCCGTTCGGCGATCTGCTTCTGGAGGAGTTCGAGTTCGGGATCGACGAATTCGATGACCTTGCCGGTCTCGACGTCGATCAGGTGATCATGGTGGGATTCGGGGGAGGGCTCATAGCGAGCGCGTCCGTCGCCGAAGTCGTGGCGGTCGAGAATCCCCGCCTCTTCGAACAGCCGTACCGTGCGATAGACGGTGGCGATCGAGATGCCGGGGTCGATGGCAGAGGCCCGCTCATAGACCTTCTCGACGTCCGGATGGTCTTCCGCTTCCGACAGCACGCGCGCGATCACGCGGCGCTGCTCGGTGATGCGCAGCCCCTTTTCCTGACACAGCGCCTCGAGGTCGATCCTGCGCGGCATTCCTTCTCCGTTTTTCAGTGCAGCCCGACATTTAGCGGATGGTGGCCGCTTCGGGAAGCGGGCTTGGCCGCCCCTTCGCCATCACGGCGAACGGGCGGCACAAAACCGGTGGAGGGGGGGATCAGCGCTTGCGGTTGGTGCCGAGGCCGATCGCCTTGGCGAGGCTGCGGCGCTGCTCGGCATAGTTGGGGGCGACCATCGGATAGTCGGCCGGAAGACCCCACTTGGCGCGATACTGGTCGGGCGTCATCTGATAGTGCGTCATCAGGTGACGCTTGAGCATCTTGAGCTTCTTGCCGTCTTCAAGGCAGACGATGAAGTCCGGCTTCACCGATGCGCGGATCGGCACTGCCGGCTCCTGCTTCGCCTCGGGTGCGGTGTTCGCGCCACCCAGGGTGGTGAGCGCGCCGTGAACATTCTGGATCAGCGACGGCAGGTCGGCGAGCGACACGCTGTTGTTGCTGACATGGGCTGCCACGATATCGGCCGTGTACGCGATCAACGCGTCGGCCGGCGGCTGCTGGACTTCCATTCTACTACCCTTTCAACAAGAACGGCAAAACACCGCCGTCCCCGTTCGGACCTATTCACCCCGTGCGACCCAATCGCAACAGCGGTGAGGATGAAATTTTTGCAACGAATTGTTTCGTTACAGTTCAGGGAATGGTGCGCGCATAGCTGTGCGCATCAAAAGCCTCTCCGGCCTGGCCCCGATAGTATCGCGGCCGCTCGCCTACTTTGGCGAAACCTTCGCGCTTGTAGAGCTCTACGGCGGCATTGCCCGCGCGGACCTCAAGATGCAAGCGCGAGAGCGTCCGGCGTCGCGCTTCGTCGATCACGGAGCGCAGCAGCATGCCGCCCACGCCGCGCCCCTGCGCTGCCGGGCGGGTCGCGATCAGCAGGAGCTCGCCCTCGTCCATCACCGCCCGGGAAAGCGCAAAGCCGGCGAGCCCCTCGTCCTGCTCCGCCAGGGTCAGCCAGACGCCGGGCAGCGACAACATGCCGAGGCACTGGGCGGACGTCCATGCCTCTCCGAAGCGGGCGTCGAACGCCTCACGCATCACGATAGAGACCGCATCGAGATCGGCGACCGAGCCGACGCGCAGGGTGACGGGGCCCGGCATCCGGCTCACGACTGCGGCAGCTTCGCGTCCGGCGCGCGGCCGTAGAGGGGGCGGGGCGCCAGGCTGGCGAGCGCCGCCGGCAGCAGACGCGCATCGCGCGCATCGGGCAGCGCTTCCGCGGCGGCAATGCCGGCGTCGAGCGCCAGGAGTCGATGCACGCCGTTGCCTACGGCCAGCCGTCCCGCCAGTCGCTCCAGCGCAGCCTCCGGGCGCAGCGACGCGAACGGCGCGGCGTCGGTCAGCGGATCGGCGGTGAATTCCTGCACGAACACCTCGCCATGGCCGCCCTCCAGCACCACCGCGAGGGTGTCGGCCGAAAGCCGCCAGTCGAACGCACCTGCCGCGACGAGTGCCAGGGAAGAGAAGCCGAAGACCTGCGCGCCCCACCCAATCGCCAAGCCCCGCGCTGCGGCCAGCCCGACCCGAACGCCGGTAAAGCTGCCGGGGCCGCAATCCACCAGGATCCGCTCGGCGCGTCCGGCGTCGGGAAGTTCGGCGATCATCGGCACCAGCCGTTCGGCATGGCCGCGGCCGACCACCTCATGCCGAAAGTCCAGGATGCGATCGTCTTCCATCACCGCCACCGAGCAGGCGGCGGTCGCGGTCTCGATTACCAGCGTGCGCAAGGGATCAGGCGATCGTGTTGAACCGGTCAAACGCCGGTCGCGGCAGGCGCTCATGCAGCCGCGACGGGTCGCCATGGCCGAGCACTGCAATAAAGTTCGAACGGACGGCCGGCGTTCCGCTGAAGAACGCCTTGTCCACCGCGCCATTGTCGAAGCCGGACATGGGGCCCACGTCCAGACCGAGCGCGCGGGCGGCGACGATCAGATAGGCACCCTGCAGCGTCGAGTTGCGCATGGCTGAAACCTGGCGCAGCTCCGCATTGCCGTCGAACCACGCCTTGGCATTCGTATGCGGGAACAGCTCGGGCAGATGCTCGTGGAACTCGGTGTCCATGCCGACGATCACTGCGACCGGTGCCTGGCGAACCTTGTCCGCGTTGCTGTCACTGCAGCAGGCGGCAAGCCGCTCGCGCGCCTCCGGCGACACGCACCACACCAGCCGCGCCGGCAGCTGGTTGGCCGAGGTCGGACCCATCTTCATCAGGTTCCAGATCGCCTCCAGTTCCGCCTGCGTGACCGGCTGGTCGGTGAAATGGGTGTGGCTGCGGGCGGAGCGAAAGATCGTGTCGAGCGCGGCGTCGTCCAGCATCGCCATCAGACGGCCCGCACTTCGGTCACTTCGGGGACGTAATATTTCAGGAGCTGCTCGATGCCGTTCTTGAGCGTCGCACTCGAGGACGGGCAGCCCGAGCAGGCGCCCTGCATCTGCAGGTAGACCTTGCCCTTGTCGAAGCCGCGATAGACGATGTCACCGCCGTCGTTGGCCACCGCCGGACGCACCCGCGTCTCGATCAGCTCGCGGATCTGCGCGACGATGTCGGCGTCCTCAGGATTGTCGACGATGTCGCTTTTGGCCGGCGGCACCGAGAAAGCGGCGCTGCCTTGGCGGAACAGCGGCATCGCGGCCGAGAAATGGTCGAGCAGGATCGCGACCACGTCCGGCTTCAGGCTCGGCCACTCGACACCGGGTGCGGCGGTGACGGAGACGAAGTCGCGCCCGAAGAACACGCCGGTCACGTCGCCCAGCGCGAAGATCGCCTCGGCAAGCGGCGACACTTCCGCTTCCTCGGGCGTCGCGAAGTCGCGGGTGCCGGTTTCCATCACGACCCGACCCGGAAGGAACTTCAGGGTTGCGGGATTGGGCGTCGGTTCGGTCTCGATCAACATGACCGTCATTTGGCGTGCCGGGGGGGCAGGATCAAGCGGAGGCCGGAAACGATCCGTTCGGGGCGGGCGACGCGCCCGCGTGCGGGGCGCGGTGCCAGGCGAGCAGGTTGCGCCGCGCCTCCTGGACGAAGGCGGAGCGACGGACCAGATCGAGCAGCAGGTCCGCGACCCAGCGGCCCGGCTGGCGGAGCGGCCGCTTGAACTGGATCAGCAGGACCACGCGGGTGCTGCCGGTGTCGTTCCAAACCTCATGCTCATAGGTGTCGTCGAACACCAGCGTCTCGCCCTCGGCCCAGCGCAGTACGCGATTGTCGAGGCGCATGCGCACGTCACCGTCGCGCGGCACCACCAGCGCCAGGTGGCAGGTGATCAGCCCCTTGGTGACGCCGCGGTGCGCGGGAATGTGGCTGCCCGGCGCCAGGATCGAGAACATCGCGTTGGTGAGGCCGGGGATGCCTTGCAACGCACGCGCGGTGACCGGGCAGCGCGCGAGGTTCGCGTCCATGTCATAGCCATAGCCGCACAACACGAACGACCGCCACCGATCGACGGCCGCGAGCGTGCAGGGATCGGGGGAAATGGTGGCGAGCGGGGGCGCGGCGCCCTCCGGCAGCGCCACGCGCTCCGCCTCGTTCCGAATCGCCTGCCACTGGCTGCGGAGCTCCCGGGTCCAGGGAAAGGTGCGTACGTCCAGCACCGGGGCGGTGGAGACCAGGGAGGACGCGCGGATCAGCCGGTCGAAGACGTGCCGCAGCCGCTTGCCCGCGCGCAGGACGAGCGAATGCTGTGCCTGGCCGGTCGCCGGCGCAGCGCGTGCCTCGTCGTCTGCCGGTCGTGTTGCGCGGTGCATTGCCCCTCCCTTCGGCCTGCAACGCTGCGCTGCAGAAAAGGCGAAAAGGTGGCGGTCGCGTGGAAGATCGTGTCCGCCAGTTTCCCGGCGATTCCGAACACTTGGTCGCCCGCGCTGGCGGTGCCGGGAAAAGCCCGCTACGCTTGGCGCATGGCATTCCCTGTACGCGTACGCCGGATCGCGCTGCCGCTTCTGGCCCTGATCGCCACCACGCCGCTCGTCGCCCAGACGGCGCCCCCGCCCGCACCGCAGCAGCAGAGCCGGCAGCTGCCGCCGTTGCAGCCGGTGGCCCAGGGGCCGGACACCCCCTGGCTGTTCAAGGGCAGCGACATCCCGCCCGACCGGTCCTGGACCTATGGGGTGTTGCCGAACGGCCTGCGCTACGCCGTCCGCCACAACGGCGTGCCGCCGGGGCAGATCGCCATCCGCGTCGCGATCGACGCGGGCTCGCTGATGGAAACGGAGCAGGAGCGCGGGTTCGCGCACCTCTTGGAGCATCTCTCGTTCCGCGGCTCGATGCATGTGCCCGATGGCGAGTCGAAGCGCGTGTGGCAGCGGCTGGGCGTGACGTTCGGCTCGGACACCAATGCCGCGACCAGCTTCACCCAGACGGTCTACAAGCTCGACCTGCCCGGTGCCACCCAGGCAGGCCTGGACGAGAGCATGAAGATCCTGGCGGGCATGATGGCGGAGCCCACGATCACCCCGGCCTCACTCAATGCCGAGCGCCCGGTGGTGCTTGCCGAGCAGCGCGAGCAGCCGGGCCCGCAGCTGCGGCTGGGCGACGCGACGCGCGCGCTGTTCTTTGCCGGCCAGCCGCTCGCCGATCGTTCGCCCATCGGCAACGTCGAGACGCTGCAGGCGGCGACGGCCGACATGGTGAGCGCCTTTCATGATCGCTGGTACCGGCCCGACCGGGCAGTGGTGGTGATCGCAGGAGACGCCGATCCCAAACTGCTCGAGGCGGCGGTGGTGAAGCATTTCTCCGGCTGGAAGGGGAAGGGACCGGCCCCCCAGAACCCCGACCTCGGCAAGCCCAAGGCCGGTGGGCCGCTGAGCGCCGTCGTGAACGAACCGGCGTTGCCGACCCTGGTGCAGATGGCGACGGTGCGGCCCTGGACCGTCGGCAACGATACCATCGTCTTCAACCAGGAGCGCATGGTCGACCAGATCGCCATCCGCATCATCAACCGCCGCCTGGAGAGCCGGGCGCGGGCGGGCGCCAGCTACATCAGCGCGGGTGCCGACCTGGAAGACGTGTCGCGTTCGGCCAACATCACGGCGATCTCGATCATGCCGGTGGGGAACGACTGGGAGGCGGCCGTGCGCGACGTACGCGCCACCGTCGCCAGTGCCCTGCGCAACCCGCCTTCGCAGCAGGAAATCGACCGCGAGGTGGGAGAGATCCGCGCAGCGATGGAAAATGCCGTCGCGACCTCGCGCGTCGATGCGGGCGCCAAGCTTGCCGACAATCTGGTAGAGGCGGTCGACATCCGCGAGACGGTCGCGGGACCCGAGATGTCGCTGCGCATCTTCGACGGTGCCGTCGCCGGCAAGTTCTTCACCCCCGCCAAGGTGCAGGCGGCGACCCGCAAGGTCTTCGAGGGCGTCGAGACCCGCGCGCTCGTCAACACGCCGACGCCGGACCCGTCCGCAGCCAACAAGCTGGCAGCAGCGATCCAGGCGGATGTGACGGCAGCCGCCGAGAAGCGCGGGCCCCAGCGCACTGTGAAGTTCGACGAGCTTCCCAAGCTCGGCGCGCCCGGCAAGGTCACCGGCCGCAGCGTGGTGCTCACCGATCCGCAGATCGAGAAGGTGAGCTTCGCCAATGGCGTCAACCTGCTGATGTTCCCGAACAACTCGGAAACCGGCAAGGTCTATGTCCAGGTCCGCTTCGGCCGCGGGCTGAGCGCGCTTCCTTCGAACAAGCAGACGCCCGCCTTTGCCGGCGATCTGGCGCTGGTGGCGAGCGGCGTCGGCAAGTTCGGGCAGGAAGAGCTCGACCAGCTGACCGGCGACCGCCAGATCGGCCTGTCCTTCGGCATGCAGGAAGATGCCTTCGTGCTGGGCGGCATTACAACGGCGGCCGACCTCAACGACCAGCTCCGGCTGATCGCCACCAAGCTTGCCGCACCCGGCTGGGATCCCAAGCCGGTGGCGCGTGCGCGTGCGGTGATGCTGGCGAGCTATGAGAGCCAGTCCTCGTCGCCGGTGGGCGTGCTCCAGCGCGACCTGGAAGGCCTGCTCCACGCCGGCGACACGCGCTGGGCCTCGCCCGATCGCAAGGACATCGAGGGGCTGGATGCCGCTCGGTTCCGCGCCTTCTGGGAGCCGCTGCTCGCCAGTGGCCCGATCGAGGTGCAGGTCTATGGCGACACCACGGCCGACGCCACGATCGCGGCGGTGGCCAGCACCTTCGGCGCGCTGAAGCCGCGACCGGCGGCGCCGGTGGGCAACGTCAACGTGCGATTCCCGGACCATGTGGCGACGCCCGTCGTGCGCACCCATACCGGCCAGCCCAACCAGGCGGCGGCGGTGATCGCCTGGCCGACCGGCGGTGGCAGCGCGGGGCTGACGGAAAGCCGCAAGCTGGAACTGCTCGCCGCCATTTTCCGGGACCGGTTGCTCGACAAGCTGCGGTCGGAGGCGGGGGTGAGCTATACGCCCAACGTCTCCACCGACTGGCCCGTGGGCCTGCCGAGCGGCGGCAAGATCCTGGCGATCGGCGCGGTGCCGCCCGACAAGACGGACTTCTTCTTCCAGCTGGCGCGCGGGATCGCGGCGGACCTGGTGGCGAACCCGATCACCGAGGACGAACTGCGGCGTGCGCAGGCGCCGGTGCTGCAGTTCATTGCGCGCGTGTCGAGCGGCAACATGTTCTGGATGCAGCAGACCGCGGGCGGCACGCTCGACCCCAAGCGGATCGACGCGATCAACACCATCGCCTCGGACATCGGCACGACGACCTCTGCCGACATCCAGGCGCTGGCGGTGAAATATCTCCGCCCGGAGAAGGACTGGTCGCTGGTGGTCGTGCCGGAGAAGAAGGCGAACTGAGTCGTAGGTCCGGCGCAGCGAGGGCCCGGGTTAACGAGCGACGCGCTTGTGGCCCTGGGCTCCTGCCTGCGCAGGAGCGCGGTACGGGGATGACCCCCGGGTGCCTCCAGCTGACGCAGCGACCCGGCAGTGCCTCACCCACTTCCGTGCTCCTGCGCAGGCAGGAGCCCAGGGTTGTCAGACTCGACGCCGATAGTTCTGCGTCGCCTTTGCAGGCGCCGGCTTACCCCTTGTAGAGCGCGTCCAGCCGCTCGCCATAGACCTGGCGCAGGATGTGGCGGCGGATTTTCAGGCTGGGGGTGAGCTGCTCGTTCTCGATGGTGAACGGCCGGTCCGCCAGGATGAAGCGGCGGATGCGTTCGGTCACGGTCAGGTCCTGGTTCACCCGGTCCACGGCTGCGCTCAACGCTGCGCGATAGCCGCTGTCCTCCGCCAGCCGCTTGAAATCGCAGACCGCGCGGTTGGCCGCGCACCATTCCTGCGTCCACTCCGGATCGGGCACGATCACCGCGACCATATAGGGGCGGCGATCGCCCGCGATCATCGCCTGGGAGATCTCGGGCTGGAGGGTGAGCATCCCCTCCACCTTCTGCGGGGCGACGTTCTCGCCCTTGTCGTTGACGATGATGTCCTTCTTGCGGTCGGTGATCTTGATCCGCCCCGCCTCGTCGATCAGGCCGATGTCGCCGGTGTGCAGCCATCCGTCTTTCAGGACGCGCGCCGTCTCGACCTCGTTGCGCCAGTAGCCGTGCATCACCAGCTCGCCACGGACCAGGATTTCGCCGTCCTCGGCGATGCGCACTTCGGTGTTGGCGAGCGGCGGGCCGACGCTGTCCATGCGGACGCCTGCCGACGGGCGGTTGCACGAGATCACCGGCGCGGCCTCGGTCTGGCCATAGCCCTGGAGGAAGGTGACCCCCAGCGCCTGGAAGAACAGCCCCACCTCAGGATTGAGCGGCGCGCCGCCCGAGACCATCGCCTTCATCCGGCCGCCGAAGCGCTTGGCGATCTTGGGCCGGAACAAGGTCCGCACCGCCAGCTGCGCCGGCCGGTCGGTCAGGCGCAGGCGCCCCTCGCTCTCCTTGTTGCCGAGTTCGATCGCCTTGCCGAGCAGATAGGCGGCCATGCCGCCCTGTTTCGCGACCGCCTTGGTGATCCGGGTGCGCAGCACTTCGAACAGCCGCGGCACGACGAACATGATCGTCGGGCGCACCTCCTCGATATTGGCGGCGAGCTTGTCGAGGCCCTCGGCATAATAGATCTGCCCGCCCAGGCCGATCGCGAAATGCTGGCCGCCGGTGTGCTCATAGGCGTGGCTCAGCGGCAGGAACGACAGGAACACCTCGTCGTCCCAGCCGAAATCCTCGGCGATGACCGCCGAGCAGCCGGCCACGTTGTGGAGGATGGCGCCGTGGTGCTGCATCACCCCACGCGGCGCGCCCCCGGTGCCGCTGGTGTAGATGATGCAGGCGAGGTCCTCGCGCTGGAAGCTTGCCTCGCCCGCGGCCGCGTCGGCGCTGGCGGGATGATCGGCGATCAGCTGATGCCAGCTGTGGAATTCGATGCTGCCGGGCTGGACCAGGCGAACGTCCTCGATCCCGATGATCTTCTGCGGGGTGGATGCGTGAAGGGCGGCCGGGATCAGCTCGCGCGCGAGCTTGGCGGTGGAGACGATCGCGGCGCAGGCGCCCGAATTCTCCATGATGTGCTGGTGGTCGCGCTGGGTGTTGGTGACATAGGTCGGCACCGTGATGCAGCCCGCGGCCATGATGGCAAGGTCGGAGATGCACCATTCGGGGCGGTTCTCCGACACCAGCATCACCCGGTCGCCGCGCTTGAGGCCGAGCGCCTTCAGGCCTGCGGCGAGGCTGGCGACCTGGCGGGCGGCCTCCGCCCAGCTGGTCGGCTGCCATTCGCCCCCGGCCTTGTGCCACAGGAACGGCTTGTCGCCCTTCTCGCGCGCACGCGCAAAGAACATCGTGACGAGATTCGGGAAGTGCTCGAGGGTACGCATGGCCTCTCCTGCCGCCCCGGCATCCGTGCGCCGGGGACTTGCCTGTTGTTATTCCGGGGGACGGGTGCCGAAGCCGCCGACCCGCTTGATTTCGACGACGGTGCCGTCCTGCCGCATGGCGACACCCTCGCTGCGCGGATCGGCGCCGCCGACCCAGCGACCGTGTACGCGCTCCACCGCATTTGCTTTCAGGCCCATGGGCGCGATCTTCACCGGCTCTCCCAGCGCCTCGAGTGCCGGTGCCATGGCGTCGAGTTGGGTACCCTGTTCGAGAGTCGCAATCCTCCCGGGTGCATAGATCAGCCCCAGGCCGATCGCGTCCTGCGCCGTCATCCGCCAGTCGATCACCGCGATCACCGCCTTGGCGACCTGGGCGATGATGGTGGACCCGCCCGCCGCACCGATCACCAGCCGGACCTTGCCGTCCGGGCCGTAGACGATGGTCGGCGACATCGAACTGCGCGGCCGCTTGCCGCCTTCGACCCTGTTGGCGACCAGGTGACCGTTCTTTTCCGGCACGATGTCGAAGTCGGTCAGCTCGTTGTTGAGCATGGTGCCGTTCACCGACAGGCCCGAGCCGAAATAGCCCTCCACCGTCGACGTGACCGACACCGCGTTGCCGTGCGCGTCGGTTGCCGAGACATGGGTCGTCCCCGGCACTTCGCTCTGCTGGACCCGGATGCGGGCAGGAGCGCCGGCGGGCGTGCCGGGCGCGACGCTCGCCATCGTCCGGTCGGGCGAAATCAGGGCCGAGCGCGCGGCGATGTACGTACGGTCGAGCAGCCCCTTGACCGGCACCGTCACATGGTCCGGGTCGGCCAGGTACATGTCCCGGTCGGCATAGGCGAGGCGCTGGCTCTCGGCCATCAGATGCCAGGCGACCGGCGAGTGCTTGCCCAGCTTCGCCATGTCGAAGCGTTCGAGCTGCTTCAGGATCATCAGCACCGCGACGCCGCCGGACGAGGGCGGACCCATGCCGCAGATGCGATAGGCGCGGTAGCTGCCGCACACCGGCGCGCGCTCCTTGGCATCGTAGCTGGCGAGATCGCCCGCGGTCATCTTCGACGGGTTGCGTGCGGCGGTGTTGACGGTGGTGACGAGCTTCTGCGCGTCCGGCCCCACATAGAAGCTGTCCGGGCCCAGCCGTGCCAGGCGTTCGAACAAGGCGGCCTGTTCGGGGTTCTTGAGCAGCGTGCCGACCGGCAGCGCTTTGCCGTCCGGCGTCAGATATTTTGTCCGCGCCCACGCGTCGATGTGGCTGCCGAAGCGGTCGATCCCGGTGTTGAGGCGCTGGGTGACACGAAAGCCGTCGCGGGCGAGGCGGATCGCCGGTTCGAACAGCTTCGCCCAGGGGAGCTTGCCGGCGCGGGCATGCGCCATCGCCCATTCGCGCAGGTTGCCCGGCACTCCGACGCTACGCCCGCCGGGCACGGCTGCGGAATGGCTCAGCGGATTGCCGTCGGGCGCGTAGAACCAGTGCGGATCGGCCGCCGCGGGAGCCGTCTCGCGCCCGTCGATGGTCAGGAGCTTGCCGGTCCTGGCATCATGCCCGACCCAGAAGCCGCCGCCGCCGATGCCGGAATTCTGCGGCTCCACCACGTTGAGCGCGAGCAGGGTCGCGATCGCGGCATCGGTGGCGCTGCCGCCAGCGCGCAGCATCTCGACGCCCGCCGCCGCGGCGCGCGGGTCCGAAGCGCTGACCATGCCTTGCGCCGCCTGCTTGGCGGGGTGGGCGGGACGGGCGACCTGGGCACTCGCAACGACGGGTACGGCGAGCAGCAATGCTGCACAGCTGAGGAAACGCTTCATGCCTGCAGGAGTAGCCGCGATTGTCCCGGGTGCAAAGGCGAGGGGACACGGCCGAAGCCGTGCCCCTCCGTCCTCAGCCGCGCCGTGTCGCCGCCGCGTAGAGCGCAATGGCCGCTGCGTTGGAGACGTTCAGGCTTTCGATCTGGTCGCTGATCGGCAACCGCGCGAGCACGTCGCAATGCGCCGCGGTGTTCTGGCGCATGCCCTCGCCCTCGGCACCCAGCACCAGCGCGACCTTGTCCGAGCCCATCGCCTGGTCGAGCGTGAGGTCGGTGTTGCCCGTAAGGCCGATGCGCCAATAGCCGGCTTCGGCGATTTCCTCGAGCGCACGGGCGAGGTTCACCACGCGCACCCAGGGGACGATCTCCAGCGCGCCGGACGCGGTGCGGGCGACGGTGCCGGACTCCGGCGGGGCATGCCGGTCCTGCGTCACGATGCCGAGCGCGTCGAACGCGGCTGCCGAGCGCAGGATCGCGCCGACATTGTGCGGGTCGGTGACCTGATCGAGCACGAGCAGCGGGCGGGTGTCGGAACGGCCACGCTCCAGCAGGTCGCCCAGCCAGATGTCCTCCAGCGGATCGACCTCTGCCACCATGCCCTGGTGCGGGGCGTCGTTCGGAACCAGCCGGCCGAGGTCGGCCGCCTCGGCATAGGTGACGGTCAGCGTCGACGGGAGGTCGAGCTGCGACAACGCCTCGTGCGTGCCCCACAGCTTGCGCACCGTGCGCTCGGGGTTGGCGAGTGCGGCGAGTACCGCATGGCGGCCCCAGAAACGGGGACGCTGCGGAGAGCCCTGGCTCGGGCGATGACCACGACGTGCCATGCTCAGTCCTCCGCCTTCGGCCAGGCGTACGGGTCGGTGACCTTTGGCTGGCGGGGCAGCGGCGGCTTCGGCAGCGGCTTGTCCGCGTTGGCGGCATTGAGGAGGAAGGAGGCCATGATGATCGATGCCTGACGCAGGTCCTCGCCCTTCATATGGTCGAAGGTATCGGCATTGGTGTGGTGGATGCGGCTGCCATAGTCCAGCGGGTCCTGGATGAACTGGAAGCCCTGCAGTCCGATCGACTGGAAGAAATAATGGTCGGTGCTCGACGTGCGGCGCATCGCGACGGTGCCGGCGCCCATCGCCTGGAACGGCGCGAACCATTCGCGGAAGATCGGCACCGCGGCCTGGTTGTTCTCGGCATAGATGCCGCGGATCTTGCCCGAGCCGTTGTCGAGGTTGAAATAGGCGGCGAGCTGGTCGTAGCCCGGCTTCTTCGTGATCGGCCAGCGCGAGGTCCAGCCATAGAAACGGGCGAGGCCGGTCGTCGGCCCGGTGGCGGCCGGCGCGCGCGTGGCGATGTGCTGCTCGATATAGGCGAGCGAGCCGAGCAGCCCCTGTTCCTCGCCGTTCCACAGCGCGAAGCGGATCGTGCGCTTCGGGCGCACCCCCATCTGCGAAAGGATGCGCGCGGCCTCCATCACCACGGCGGAGCCCGCAGCGTTGTCGGAAGCGCCATCGCCTGCGGCCCAGCTGTCGAGATGGGCACCGGCCATCACATAGCCGGCTTTGGGGTCGGTGCCCGGGATGTCGGCGAGGATGTTGTAGGCCTGCACGTCGCTGTCGTCGAAGCGGACGTTGCTGGTCACTTCCAGCGTCGGTGCCTGGCCGACGCGGGCAAGGCGGGCGAGGCGGCGATAATCCTCGGCCGCGATCTCGATCCCGGGCGTCGCCGGGGTCTGATCGCGTCCGAACAGATAGCCGCTGCCGTGCAGCAGCATGCCGTCGCGGCTGGACATGGTCGCCATCGCCACCGCGCCCTCGCTCTTCAGGAACGCGTCGAGCTTGAGCGAGAAGTCGAGCCGCTTGAGCCGGCGGTCCGCCGCCTCCGGATCATTGACCGGTGCTTCGAAGAAGTCCTGGTCGGCGAGCTCCTGCTGGCTGAGCCGACGGAAGGCGGGGCGGTCCGGCTCCGAGCCGGTGTCCGGCTGGGTCACCATCACGATCTTGCCCGCCAGCTGCCCGCGATAGCGTGCAAAGTCCGCTTCCTTGGACATCGGCGCCACGATGACCGGCGCGGTGACGGTGCCGTTGGTGCCGGGGGTCCACGCGATCGGGATCGCGGTCAGCTGGATCGGGCGCGGGGTCACCATGCGTACGCTCGAGCTGACGATCGACCAGCCGCGGCCGAACTCAAACCCTTCCTTGTGGACGTTCTTTAGGCCCCATTCGCGGAACTTCGACTGGGTCCATTCCTCTGCCTGGCGCATGCCGGGCGAGTTGGTGAGGCGCGGGCCGATCACGTCGGTCAGGTGCTGCGCGATCGGCATCACTTCCGACTGGTTGGTGCCCTCGTCGATGATCCGGGTGACGGCGTCCCGATCGACCGACTGGGCGGCGAGCGGGGCGGCAAGAGGCGTGGCGGCAACGGTGGCAAGCAGGGCAAGGCTGAGCGCGCGCATCGGGTTCCGTTCATGCGAGGGAGAGAAAAGTGTCACAAACGACGCTATGCGGCCCGGGAAAGGCGCGCAAGCCGTTGACAGCGTGCGCGTCGGACGGCAATGGGCCACCTCGCTTCAGCGAAGCGGCCCCGTGGAAGGGTGGCCGAGTGGTTAAAGGCAGCAGACTGTAAATCTGCCCACGCAAGTGTACGCTGGTTCGAATCCAGCCCCTTCCACCATCCGCCCCGGCGCGGCGGATCGGTTCTCCCGGAAAAAGGGACACCTGCGCTGCCGACCCCCCTGATCTTCATCGCCGCAGCCATGCTTGAGATCGGCGGATGCTTCGCGTTCTGGAAATGGGCGCGGCTCGGCGCATCGCCCTTGTGGCTCATCCCCGGACTGGTCGCGCTTGCCGGCTTCGCCTGGCTCCTCACCTTTGCCGACACGCCGGCGGCGGCGCGCGCCTATGCGGCCTATGGCGGCATCTATGTGGCGAGTTCGCTCGGCTGGATGTGGCTGGTCGAGGGGCTGCGGCCGGACCGCTTCGACCTGATCGGCGGGGGGCTGTGTCTCGCGGGGTGCCTGGCGATCCTGCTCGGGCCGCGGTGAGGGGCGTATTCGATCCTCTTCGGCTTTCTCCCGTCCACCCCGATCCTCATTTAACTCCCCGTTCGCTTCGAGTAGCCGTCGAGCTTGTCGAGACGGCGTATCGAGAAGCCGGTTGTTGTGGCTCTCTCGATACGGGCTCTCGACAAGCTCGATCCCTACTCGAGACAAACGGGGTGGGTGGAGAGGCGGCATTCTGCCCTGCGCCGGCTGAGCCGCTTGCCCACCTCTTGCGTCCGCCGCTTCGCGCGGCTACCTCCGGCGCATCGGGCGGGTATAGCACAATGGTAGTGCAGCAGCCTTCCAAGCTGAATACACGGGTTCGATTCCCGTTACCCGCTCCACCTTCTTTCCGCCTCCGCCCGCCACGGCGTCCTCGCTGCGCGATTGCCGGAGCTGCGGACCAGCCCTAGAGAGCGCCGCCATGGCCCGCATCGAAACGCCCCGCCCCATTCGCGGCACCCAGGACATCTTCGGCGAAGACCAGCGCCGCTTCGGCCGCGTGGTCGACGCGTTCGAGCGCACCCGCCGGCTTTATTGCTTCAGCCGCGTCGAGCTGCCGGTGTTCGAATCGACCGCCGTCTTCGCACGCTCGCTGGGCGAGACCACCGATGTCGTCTCCAAGGAGATGTACAGCTTCGAGGACCGCGGCGGCGATTCGCTGACGCTCCGCCCGGAGTTCACCGCCGGCATCGCCCGCGCGTACCTGACCGACGGCTGGCAGCAATATGCCCCGCTAAAGATCGCGACCCACGGCCCGGTGTTCCGCTACGAGCGGCCACAGAAGGGGCGCTATCGCCAGTTCCACCAGATCGACGCCGAGATCATCGGCGCCGCCGAGCCCGGCGCCGACGTCGAGCTGCTCGCCTTCGCCGACCAGCTGCTCCACGAACTCGGCATCGCCGATGGCGTGACGCTGCAGCTCAACACGCTCGGCGATGCGGACACCCGCGATGCGTGGCGCGCCGCGCTGGTCGCGCATTTCGAGGCGCACCGCGACGTGCTGAGCGAGGACAGCCTCGCCCGCCTCGACAAGAACCCGCTGCGCATTCTGGACTCCAAGGACCCGCGCGACCGCCCGGTTGCGGACGCCGCGCCGGGGATCGACGACTATCTGACACCGCAAGCGCGCGACTTCTTTGCTGCCGTCACCGCAGGGCTGGATGCCGCCGGCGTGGCGTGGACCCGGAACGACCGGCTGGTGCGCGGGCTCGACTATTACCGCCACACCGCGTTCGAGTTCGTCACCGACCGGCTCGGCGCCCAGGGCACCGTCCTCGCGGGCGGCCGCTACGACGGGCTGATCGGCTCGCTCGGCGGCCCCGAGACGCCGGGCGTCGGCTGGGCGGCCGGCATCGAACGGCTGGCGATGTTGCTGGACGGCGCCCCCGCGCCCCAGCTCGACGTCGCCGTGGTCGTGGAGGACGAGCGCGCGCTTGCCGACGGCGTCACCACCGTCGCGCGGCTGCGCAAGGCGGGGCTGGTCGCCGACCTCGTCGCCACCGGATCGCCGCGCAAGCGCTATGACAAGGCGCTCAAGCTGGAGCCGGCCGAGACGGTATCGCTGCGCTTCGAGGGTGACGCGTCGGCCACCGCCTTCCGCACGTTGCGGGGAGAGCCGCGTGCCGAGCAGGTGCTGCGCCAGGCATGACCGCCATCTCTCCCGATCGCATCGCCCAGATCGAGGCGCGGCGCGACGAGTTGCAGGCGCTGATGGCGACCGGCGAGCTGCCGGGCGACCGCTTCGTGGCGGTGTCGAAGGAATATGCCGAGCTGGAGCCGGTGGCCGAGGCCGCCGGCGCGGTGCGGCGACTGCGGGCCGAGGCCGAATCGCTGGAGGACATGAGCCAGGACGGCGACGAGGAACTGCGTCGCATGGCCGCCGAGGAACTCCACGAGAACCGCGAGCGGCTGGCGGCGGCCGAGCACGCGCTGGCGCTGGCGCTGCTGCCGCGTGACGCGGCCGACGAGCGCCCGGCGATGCTCGAAATCCGCGCCGGTACCGGCGGGGACGAGGCGGCGCTGTTCGCGGGCGACCTGTTCCGCATGTACCAGCGCTATGCCGACAGCCGCGGCTGGCGGGTCGAGATGATCTCGGCCAGCGCCTCCGACGCGGGCGGGTTCAAGGAGGTCGTCGCCTCGGTCACCGGCCAGGGCGTGTTCGCGCGGCTGAAGTTCGAAAGCGGCGTCCACCGCGTCCAGCGCGTTCCGGTGACCGAGAGCGGCGGGCGCATCCACACCTCCGCCGCGACCGTCGCGGTGCTGCCGGAGGCCGAGGAAGTCGACGTCCAGATCGACGACAAGGACCTGCGGATCGACGTTTATCGCTCGTCCGGGCCGGGCGGCCAGTCGGTCAACACCACCGACTCCGCCGTCCGCATCACGCACTTGCCGACTGGGCTGGTCGTGATCCAGCAGGACGAGAAGTCGCAGCACAAGAACAAGGCCAAGGCGCTCAAGGTCCTGCGCACCCGGCTCTACGAAGCGGAGCGCGAGCGGCTCGCCTCCGAACGCTCGGGTACGCGCAAGGCGATGGTCGGCTCGGGCGACCGCTCCGAGCGGATCCGCACCTACAACTTCCCGCAGGGGCGGGTGACCGACCACCGCATCAACCTGACGCTCCATCGCCTTCCCGAAATCCTGGAGGGCGAGATGGACGAGCTGATCGGCGCACTGATCGCCGAGGACGAGGCGGAGCGGCTGGCGACGCTCGACGCCGCGTGACGCTCACCGCCGCCGAGGCGGTCCGGGAGGCGGCACAGCGGATCGCCGCCGTCTCGGACACGCCGCGGCTCGATGCCGAACTGCTGATGGCGCATGCGATGAGCGTCGAGCGCAACGGGCTGCTGCTCGGGCGCTTGGCCGATCCGGTACCGGCTGGCTTTTCCGCGCTCGTCGAGGCGCGGTTGGCACATACCCCAGTCGCCTATCTGACCGGCAGCCGCGCCTTCTGGACGATCGATCTGGAGGTGGGGCCGGGCGCTTTGGTCCCGCGCGCCGATAGCGAGACGCTGATCGAGGCGGCGGTGGCGCACTGCGCGGACCGCGCCCCGGCGACCGTGCTCGACCTGGGTACCGGACCCGGCACGCTGCTGCTCGCTGCGCTGGACCAATGGCCGGATGCGCATGGGCTCGGGGTGGATCGGTCAATCGGCGCCCTGGACTATGCCCGCCGCAATGCCCGGCGTCTCGGCATGGGCGGGCGGGCGCGCTTCATGCTGGGTGACTGGGCGGCGGCGTTGGACGCGCGCTTCGACCTGGTGCTCACCAACCCGCCCTATATCGGCACGGAGGAGCGCCTGCCGCAGGAGGTGGTGGGCCATGAGCCGGCCGGGGCGTTGTTCGCCGGCGCCGACGGGCTGGACGCCTATCGCCTGCTCGCGCCGCAGCTTGCGCGGTTGCTCGCGCCCGGTGGCGTGGCGGTGGTGGAGATCGGCTTCACCCAGGCCGAACCCGTGTCGGCGCTGCTCCGCGCCCAGGGGCTCTCAACCCGCGTCGCACCGGATCTGGGCGGGCGTCCTCGCGCGATCATCGCCGGTTGATTCCGGCGTCGGCACCCCCATATTTCCCCTTGGAGATCGCCCAGGCACCCGCTAAGACCGGGGCGGGGCAAGCCACCTTCGACCAGTCACAGGTGAGTTCGGGGCACTGCCCCCTCCAGCGTCATGCGCGCCACTGCGGTCCGGTGGCCATGGCAGACGGGGTCGCGCAAGAGCGCGCCTCCGCGACAGGCAGCATCCGGGATCGACAGGATCGACGGACAGTTTTGAACGGGACACACACACGTTGATAAACAACCGGCAAGCCGGCCGCCGTCGCGGCCGTGGTGGGCAGCGTCCTCAAGGCGGGGGTGGCAGCCCCGGCCGTTCCGATAACGGCAATCGTATCGACAGTCGTGCACGCGGCAATGCCGCGCAGCTGCTGGAAAAGTACAAGAACCTGGCCCGCGACGCGCAGATGCAGGGCGATCGGGTGAACTCGGAATATTATTTCCAGTTCGCCGATCACTATTTCCGCGTGCTCAACGACAATCGCGCTCGGGTCGAAGAGAACCAGCGCCAGCGCGGCGACTTCGCCTCCGATGACGAGGGCGAGGAGTTCGAGTTCGAGGGCGAGAACGGCGGCAACGACCGCCCGCAGCGCGAGGAGCGGGGCCAGCGCGACGAACGTCCTCGCCGCGAAGACCGAGCCCAGCGGGAGGATCGGCCCCAGCGGGAGGCGCGTCCGCGGCCCGAGCGTGGCCCGCGCGGCGAGCGTCCGTCGGTAACGCAGACCGAGGTGGATGGCGCTCCGGTTGAGCAGCTGCAGCTGGTTCCTGCCGAAGCCGCCAACGACGTCGACGTGCAGCCGGTGGAAGCGGAGGCGCGCGCGCCCCGTGCTCGCCCGCGCGCCCGTCGTCGTGACGCCGAGCAGCCGGCAGAGGCTGCGGCCGAGGCCCATGGGATCGATGCGGACCGGCTGCCGCCGGCGCTCGGTGCTGTGGAAGGCGAGGGCGAGGAGCGTCCGCGCCGCCGCCGTCGCGTCCGCGCCGACGACGAGGTGATGCCGCCGGCCGCCTGAGCCCGAGCGCACGCACGAAACAAGGGGCCGGTACCGCACCAGCGGTGCCGGCCCTTTTGTTATTCCGTGTCGGGAGAGTCGGCCTCGAGGCGGTCCTTGCGTGCGAACCGGTCGACTGCAGCATCGTGGCCCGTGCCCGAGCTCAGGAAGATCAGCCCCATCAGCACCGCCGCCATCAACACCGACAAGCCGACACCGAGCGCCGTCGCGATCGCCATGTGGATCGGCAGCGGACCGACGAGGTGCCACAGCAACGCGACTGCGACGCCCGCGGCAAGTGCCGCAACGGCGGCCATCCACTTCAGCAGCCGCCGAAACCTGCCCCAGGCGAAGTGCGCATAGGTCGGATCGTCCAGCGGATCGCGGTCATCGTGCAGCATCGTCTTGCAATCCCATCCAAACATGGGATGCTCAACCCCCGTCGATGCACGCGGCGGCAGAGGAGGGTGCGATGACCATCGCGGTGATCCTGAGCGGCAAGGGCCATGACGTGGTCTCGATCGACGCCGGGAGGACGGTCGGCGACGCCGTCCACCTCCTCGCCGAGCGACGGATCGGCGCGGTGCCGGTGGTCGAGGGAGACTCGATCCTCGGCGTCTTTTCGGAACGCGACGTGATCGGCTGCCTGCACCACGGCGGGGCGGTCACGCTCGATCGTCCGGTGACCGCGGCCATGACCGCGCCCGCCGTCACCGTTTCCCCGCAGGAGCCCGTGCTCGCGGCCCTGTCGTTGATGACGCACCGGCGCATCCGCCATCTTCCCGTGGTCGAATCGGGGCGTCTCGTCGGCATCGTCTCGATCGGCGACCTGGTGAAGCACCGGATCGAGCGCATCGAGGCCGAGGCGCAGGCGATGCGCGCCTATATCGGCAGCTGACCGACGGCGTCAGGCGCGCCGCGACCGGACCAGCGCCAGCGCCTCGGCCAGCAGCCCGCGTCCGAAGGTCAGCATCCAGCCCGCGTAGACCAGCGCTCCGGCCGGAACCAGGATGGCCACTCGCGGCAAGGGTGCGAGCGGCGGCAGCAGGTGGTCGATCAGCAGCACGGCGAGCGCCATGCCGACGCTCCCCAGCAAGGGCTGGGAGACGGCCGCGGCGAGTGCCCCTGCGCGCACCCCGATTACCGGCAGCGTGCGCCACGCACAAAGCGCGAGGTACAGGGGCGCGGTAACGAGCCACGCGGTGGCGAGACCCAGGACGCCATGGCGCACGCCGACAAGGAAGGCGATCGGCAGCAGGATCGCCCCGATCGCACCATTGCCGGCGCTGATCCCGGGCCGCCCACAGGCATCGCACGCCGGCGCGAACAGGATCTGCAGGGTCAGGAACGGCATGGCGAGCGCGAGCAGGCCCACGACGGGGCCGGTCTCCAGCCACTTCTCGCCTAGAACCACCGACACCAGCGGCTCGGCCACCACCGCGAGGCCGAGGTAGAAGGGCATCGCCAGCAGCAGCACCATGCGCACGCCCATCAGGAACGCGGCGGCGACCGAGCTGCGGTCGTGCTGGATGCGGGCATAGGCGGAAAAGGCGACGTCGTTGATCGGCGGCACGAACTTCGCGACCAGGATCTGCGCCAGGAACAGGCTCGTCGTGTAGATGCCGAGCGCATGGGCATCCAGGTGGCGGCCGGCAACAAAGACGTCGGCCTGGCTCTGGATGACCCAGAACAGCTGACTCGTCGCCATCAGGCCCCCATAGCGCGCGATCCCCCCGGCGCCTCGAAAGTCGAAGCTCGGGCGTACCCATGCGCGCGCCGTCACCATCATGCCGATGGCGCGCGTGCCGAACAGCACCATCGGCGCCAGCACCAGGGTCCAAACGCCCAGGCCCCCGAGTGCACCGCCGAGCGCTGCAAGCGCACCGAGCACGGCCGAGAGCAGGTTCACCGCCGCCTGGCGCCGGAAATCCATGGCCCGGCTCAGCAGCGCATAGGGAAAGGCGATGAAGGGGGTGGCGAGATACAGCAGCGCCTGCACGCGCAGCAGCTCGGCGACCTGGGGGTGCCGGAAATAGGCGGCCGCCAGCGGTGCCGCCGCGATCTGGAGGATCGCGAGTGCCCCGTTCAGCACAAGCAGCATCCCGAACAGCTGCCGGATCGCGCGATCGTCGACCTCCGGCTTCTGGATCAGCGCGCTCGCAAGGCCGTAGCCGTTCAGCATGTTGAGCACGACCAGCACGACCTGGGTCATGGCGAACAGGCCGTAATCCTGCGGGCTCAGGATCCGGATCACCAGGAAGGTGGACGCCCATGCGATCAGCTGGCCGACGATCTGCGTGCCGGAGCGCCACAGAATCGCTGACCGGACCTGTTGCCGCAGCGATTCGGCGGGGCGATTCGTCTCCTGAAGGGGCGCATCCATGGCTCCGGCCTATGCCGAGCCGGAGCCGCGCGCCACAAAAACCGCAGAAATCCGCGGATTCTCACCCTCTCCGTCACATTTTTGAAAAATGGGTTTGACGGGTTTGGGTGATGCCTCTAAAGACCCGTTCACCGCAGCGGCGCACCGAACGGAGCGCTTGCTGGGGTCGCAAAAAACCTGGTGCTGAGCGCCTCTTGAAAGAGGGGTTTGCTGGAGCGCCGGCGTTTTGTTCTTTGACATTGTTGGTTAAGATGAAGGGACATGTGGGCGGCGGCTCCGGTCTGCCACGTTTTCAAGGCGTGGTGTGGTCGGTTAAAGCTTAAGCCAGTTCATATGTCCTATTACATATCCACAGTATATGTGATGTGCAGGAATTGGCTCCTTGAAGTGAGCTGCTTGATCCTCGTTATTCCGCGGGGATTGGGTGGAACATCAAACTTGAGAGTTTGATCCTGGCTCAGAACGAACGCTGGCGGCATGCCTAACACATGCAAGTCGAACGAGACCTTCGGGTCTAGTGGCGCACGGGTGCGTAACGCGTGGGAATCTGCCCTTGGGAA
>NZ_JAKRNR010000050.1:0-12821 GCF_022346685.1 Sphingomonas sp. ACRSK
CGGCCGCCCCGCCGGAGGCACCGCCCCCGCCCGGCAACCCGGCGGCGCCCGACGCGCCCCAGCCAGAGGCACCGCCGCAACCGGCCGAGCCCGGCCAACCTTCGGCCCCGCCGCCGGAGATCAGCCCGCCGGGTCCGGATATCGACTATCCCAGTCCGGGTGCCGACCCGGTGATCACGCCGGCCCCAGGCCAGCCGATCATGCACGCGTAAAGGAGAGTTTCATGAGCGATCGCGAACGCAGCCCCCATCCCGACAGCGATCCGGCAGCGGACAACGACACCCGCAGCGACATCGAGCAGGCCGTGCAGGCCCGTTCGGACGATGTCGAGCGGCTCGGGTCCAAGGTCGGCACCACCTCCCCGCTCGACCCGCCGGGCGAGTTCGCCGGCACCGCCGGCACCGGCGGCGTGGTCAAGAACCAGGATCTGACCCAGCAGTAATCGGCTACGTACCGCGTCGCTCAGGCGGCGCGGTACAGCCACTCCGCCGGCAGCCCCATGCGCCGGCACGCCTGCCCGGGGGGCGCGCTGCGGATCACCAGCCGGTCCGCCGCCACGCCCGCAGCCCGCACCAGCCGGGCACCGCCGCGCGGCAGGCCGGCTTCCGGGCCAAGCTCCAGAACCTCGCGCGCGCTCGTTGGCAGCAGATCGACGGCGGCGCGCAGCAGCAGCCGCTGCATCGGACGCAGCGCACGCGGGAACGCCGGCGCGTCCCGCATGATCGTCAGGAACTCGCGGATCTCGGGCGCGGCACGCAGCTTGGGCAGCTTGGCCGCGAGCATGGCGTCCCAGCCGGCCTCGCTGTCCGCCGTTCCGGTGGCCCCGAACAGCCGCGCCCCCGGCTGCGCTTCCCGCCAGAAGCGGTCGCGATCGGCTGCGTCCAGCGGGTGGACGAAGCGGTGGTAGGCCATCAGGAAGCCGTACGAGGCGGTCGCCTGCACCCAATCGAGCAGTTCGGGATCCATCGCCGCATAGGTCTGCCCTTCCCGCGTGGTGCCGCGCACGCGGGCGTGCTGGCGGCCCACCCCGGCGATCATCGCCTCGGCGACGCTGGCGGGCGCGTAGACCGTGACCATCGCGGCAAGCCCGGTGCGGCGCAGGCGCGTCACCGGATCGCTGCGAAAGCTGCTGTGCTCCCAGACGCCCGACCGCACGCGCGGCTCGCCGAGTTCGAGCAGCACCGCCGCCACGCCGCCGATGAACAGCGACACCGGGTTCTTGAACACCCGCCACGAGACCGAGTCGGCGGCGGCAAGCGCCGGCTCCCCGGCCGGGCGGCTGAAGTCGATTTGCGGCATGCCGTCGCCTGCAAACATCGAGGCACTTTCGCGCTCCAGACGGCGCTGGAGCGGCATGGGAAGCGAGAGAGCAGCGGCAGTCATGGCCCTTCGACGCGCAGATGCTGCGCGAGGTTCCCGGGCGCCCAGATCGGCAGCTGGGCCGTCCCGGACGCAACCTGTACCCCGGCAAAGGCCGGGGCCCAGTTGGGGGACGGGGGTGAAGGCCGCCCTCTCTGCCACCGTTGTGCTCCCGCGAAGGCGGGAGCCCAGGGTTCCGAACGCCGGCACCCGTTGTTCTGCTTGGCCCTGGTTTCCCGCCTGCGCGGGAATACGAGGATGGATCGGATGCGTGCGCGCGGCCTCACCCGTCCCCCAACTGGGCCCCGGCCTTCGCCGGGGTACAAGAGTGGCGGGGGGAAGTTCCCCCGCCCGTCCGAAGCGCCTTACCCCAGCGTCTTCTTCAGCAGCTCGTTCACCACCGCCGGATTGGCCTTGCCGCCCATCGCCTTCATCGTCTGGCCGACGAAGAAGCCGAACAGCTTGTCCTTGCCGCCGCGATAGTCGGCGACCTTGTCGGCGTTCTTCTCCATCACCTCGGCGATCACCGCCTCGATGGCGCCGGTGTCGCTGGTCTGCTTGAGCCCGCGCTCCTCGACGATCGTGCCGGCGCCCTCGCCGGTCTCCAGCATGATCTCGAACACCTGCTTGCCGAGCGTGTTGGAGATGGTGCCGTCAGCGATCAGGCCCAGCAGCTCGGCGCCCTGCGCAGGGGTCACCGGGCTCTCGCCGATGTCCTTGCCCAGGCGATTGAGCGCGCCGAACAGGTCGGAGATCAGCCAGTTCGCCGCGGCCTTGGCGACCTCGCTCTCGCTCTTCTTCTGGACCAGCGCGCTTTCGGCCAGCAGCGCCTCGAACCAGCGCGCCGTCTCCGCCTCGGCGGTCAGCACGGCGGCGTTGTAGGCGGACAGGCCCAGCGCCTGCTCGTAGCGCTGGCGCTTGGCGTCCGGCAGCTCGGGCAGTGACTGGCGGCATTCCTCCAGGAACGCGTCGTCCAGCACCAGCGGCAGAAGGTCCGGGTCCGGGAAGTAGCGATAGTCGTGCGCGTCTTCCTTGGACCGCATCGAACGGGTCACGCCCTTGTCGGGATCGAACAGCCGCGTCTCCTGGACGATGCGGCCGCCGTCCTCCAGCACCTCCACCTGACGCTTCGCCTCATACTCGATCGCCTGCATGACGAAGCGCACGGAGTTGACGTTCTTGGTCTCGGTCCGCGTGCCGAACGGCTCGCCGGGCTTGCGCACGCTGACGTTCACGTCGGCGCGCATGGAGCCTTCCTCCATGTTGCCGTCGCACGATCCGACATAGCGCAGGATCGTGCGCAGCTTGCGAACATAGGCGCCGGCCTCGGCGGGCGAGCGCATGTCCGGGCGGCTGACGATCTCCATCAGCGCCACGCCCGAGCGGTTGAGGTCGACATAGGAGCGCGTCGGGTGCTGGTCGTGCATCAGCTTGCCCGCGTCCTGCTCGACGTGGATGCGCTCGATGCCGATCTCCTTGGTCTCGGCGTCCGGATCCTTTTCGTCCAGGCTGATCAGCAACCGGCCCTCGCCCACCAGCGGGTGGTAGAGCTGGCTGATCTGATAGCCCTGCGGCAGATCGGCGTAGAAATAGTTCTTGCGATCGAAGCGCGACCATTTGTTGATCTGCGCGTCGATCGCCAGGCCGGTGCGCACCGCCTGGCGGATGCACTCCTTGTTGGGCGTCGGCAGCATGCCGGGCATGGCCGCATCGACCAGGCTGACCTGCGTGTTCGGCTCCGCACCGAACGCGGTCGCCGCGCCTGAGAACAGCTTGGCGTTGGAGGTCACCTGGGCGTGGACCTCCAGGCCGATCACGACTTCCCAGTCGCCGGTCGCGCCACGGATGCGGTAGGTGGACTCAGTCATTTTCGATGCGATCCGCTTCGGGGGTAATCAGAGGAACGGTTGGGAAATATTTCCGGTATCGATCAGAGTCGCGGGTCAAAATGGTAGCCCCCACGGACTCGGCATGACCGCCGACAAAGAAATCCGGCAGTACCGCCTTGGCTGTGAACGGCTGCTTGTTCTTTCGTCGTTGCTCCAGATAAGTTTGATAGGCCGCACCGGCGAGATACCCTGCCTCCACGCTCAGAGCCTCGGTGCGGATCAGCAGCGCGACCATGATCAAGTTGAAGTTCTCAAGCGACCCAACCCATGGCGCAGCCTCGCCGACCACCACAGGATTGACTACCAGATCAGCCCCATAGGCGGCGCGCTGCAGATTCACCGACGACCATTCGAACCACTGCGGATCGCGGTTGAACACGTCGATCAGCACATTGGAATCCACCAATATCACGGCTCGCGGTCACCCCGAACTTCACGCATATAGTCATCTGTACTCTGGCCGGTCGCGTACTTGCCCGCGAGAGCCGCGATAGCATCACGAACCCGCCGCATGCGCTCCTCACCCTCTGCCTGCGTAAAGCCCAGCGGCGTCACCACAACCTGTCCGCCATCGTTGACGGCGACTTTATAGGGTTGTCCAGGTACGAGCCCAACTGCGTCGCGCATCGCTTTCGGGATCAGAATCTGACCTTTGCTGGTCATCGTGCCTGTTTCGATATGGGTTGGCGCGTTCATCATCACTCTCCGGTGTTACTGACGTAACACCGTTAAGGTGGAATTGCCATCATTGTTCAGCGCCTTGAATCGAGCGCGTCCTCTGGTGCCGAGGATGCTCACCACCACGCCTCGGGACGTGCGGTGAAGCCGGCGCGCTCCTCGATGGCGAGGCCGGCGTTCAGCACGCCCTGCTCGTCGAGCGGCTTGCCGATCACCTGCAGGCCGAGCGGCAGGCCGCCCGCGTCCAGCCCGCCCGGCACGCTCATCGCCGGCAGGCCGGCGAGCGACGACGGCACGGTGAAGACGTCGTTCAGGTACATGGCGATCGGATCGTCCGACTTCTCGCCCAGCGCGAACGCCGCGGACGGCGCCGTCGGCGTGAGCAGCAGGTCGCACTGCGCCCATGCCTTTTCGAAGTCCTGCGCGATCAGCGTCCGCACCTTCTGCGCCTGCGTGTAATAGGCGTCGTAGAAGCCGGCCGACAGCACATAGGTGCCGATCATGATGCGGCGCTTCACCTCGTCGCCGAAGCCGGCGGCGCGGGTGGCGGCGTACATGTCCTGCAGGTTGGCACCCTCGGGCAGCTCGCGCTGGCCGTAGCGCACGCCGTCATAGCGCGCGAGGTTGGACGACGCCTCCGCCGGCGCGATGATGTAATAGGCCGGCAGCGCGTATTTGGTGTGCGGCAGCGACACCTCGACGATCTCGGCGCCCGCGTCCTTCAACCAGTCGATCCCCTGCTGCCAGAGCGCCTCGATCTCGGCCGGCATGTTGTCGACGCGATATTCCTTGGGGATCCCCACGCGCTTGCCGGCGAGGTTGGACGAAAGCCCCGCCTCCCACTTCGGCACGGCCAGGTCGAGCGAAGTCGAGTCCTTCACGTCGAAGCCCGACATCGCCTCCAGCATGATCGCGCAGTCGCGAACGTCGCGCGCCATCGGTCCCGCTTGGTCGAGCGACGACGCGAACGCGATCACGCCCCAGCGCGAGCAGCGGCCATAGGTCGGCTTGATGCCGCTGATGCCGGTGAAGGCGGCGGGCTGGCGGATCGAGCCGCCGGTGTCGGTGCCGGTCGCCGCCGGGCACAGCCGCGCCGCGATCGCCGACGAGCTGCCGCCCGACGAACCACCGGGTGCGAGCGGGGCATTGTCGCCGCCGCCGCGGCGCCACGGCGAGATCACATTGCCAAACGCCGAAGTCTCGTTGGACGAGCCCATCGCGAACTGGTCCATGTTGAGCTTGCCGAGCATGCCGGCGCCCGCGTCCCACAGCCGCTGCGACACGGTCGACTCATAGGTCGGCGTGAAGCCCTCCAGGATGTGGCTCGCCGCGGTGGACGTCACACCCTTGGTGCAGAACAGGTCCTTCATGCCGATCGGCACGCCGGCCAGCGGCTTGAGCGTCTCGCCGGCAGCGCGCGCGTCGTCCGCCTGCTTGGCGGCGGCGAGCGCATGGTCGGGCGTCTCCACCAGGAAGGCGTTGAGATCCTTGGCGCGCGACACCGCGGTTACGAACGCGTCGGCCACTTCGCGCGCGGAAAAGGCGCCGGAGCGCACGCCGTCGCGGATGCCGGCGACGGTCAGGTCGGTAAGCTCGGTCACTATTCGATCACCTTGGGCACGGTGAAAAAGCCATGTTCGGCCTGGGGGGCGTTGGCGAGCACCGCGTCGCGCACGTTACCGTCGGTGACGACGTCTTCGCGCAGGCGCAGCGTGTTCGGGATGACGGCGGTCATCGGCTCGACGGCAGAGGTATCCACCTCCCCCAGCTGCTCGATCCAGCCCAGGATGTTGCCGAGTTCGGGCGCCAGGCGCTCCGCCTCGGCATCGGTGATGGCGATGCGCGCGAGGCTCGCCACGCGCTTCACGGTTGCAGTGTCTACGGACATGGGTCCGCGGCTAGCATCCCCGCACCCCCGCCACAAGCGGGCGACAGCCTCTGCGCCACGCGGGCGGACGGTTGCGTAATGCGCATGCTTGCCGCACGGGAAGCCGGTTGCGTCGACCTCCTCGATGCTGCACTGCACAACGGAGAGCCCGCGTGGCGCGCAAATTCCTTTACGGAGTGGCAATTCTGGTCATGCTCGCGCTCGGCGGCACCTTTGCATTTCGGATGTTCGGCGCGGAACTCCTGCGCTGGAGCATGGTGCCGAGCGCGCGCTTCATGGACCAACCGGCGGCGGCGCCAGCGGCCTATGCCAATCCCGACATGTGGCTCGCGCGGCCGGGCACGCCGAACGACCCGGCGCGCTGGACGCCGCCCGGCATGGGCGTGCCGGCGCGGGCCGAGGCAGCGGTGTTCTTCATCCACCCGACCTCCTACCTCCGCAAGAACCAGTGGAACGCGCCGCTCGCCGACGAGGAGGCGAATGCGCGCGCTGCCCTGTTCCTGCGCGGCCAGGCGAGCGCCTTCAACGCCATGGGCGAGGTCTGGGCGCCGCGCTATCGCCAGGCGACGTTCGGCGCGTTCCTGACGACCGTGAGCGATGCCGAGCGCGCGCTCGACCTCGCCTATGCCGACGTGCTGCAGGCGTTCGATTCGTTCCTGACCCAGGTCGACCCGAACCGTCCGATCGTGCTTGCCGGGCATAGCCAGGGATCGTTGCACCTCACCCGCCTCCTGCACGATCGGGTCGCGGGCAAGCCGCTCGCCCGCCGCATCGTCGCCGCCTATGTCGTGGGCTGGCCGGTGTCGCGCACCGCCGACCTGCCGGCACTCGGCCTTCCCGAATGCACCGCGGCCGACCAGCCCGGCTGCATCCTGTCGTGGCAGGCCTTTGCCGAGCCCGCCGATCCGCGCCTGATCACCGACACCTTCGATGCGACCAACGGCTTCACCGGCGCCTCGCGCAAGGGCACGCCGCTCATCTGCACCAACCCGATCACCGGGACGCCGGGGGCGGACGCGCCGGCAAGTGCGAACCTCGGCACGCTGTTCCCGAACGCCAACCTCACCAACGCGACGCTGGAACCCGGCCGCGTGGCGGCGCGCTGCGACGGGCGCGGCTTCCTGCTGATCGGCGCAAGCCCGCCGGACGTCGGCAGTTACGTGCTGCCGGGCAACAACTATCACGTCTATGACTACAGCCTGTTCTGGGGCAGCGTGCGCGCCGACGCCGCGCGCCGCCTGAAGGCGTGGAAGGCCCGATGATCACCACCGACTCCGCCGCATTCCGCGCGGCACTACCCGACGGCGGCCGCCTGCTCGGCCTCGACGTCGGCACCAAGACGATCGGCACGGCCGCCTGCGACGCAGGCTGGAGCTTCGCGAGCCCGGCCGTGCTGATCCGTCGCACCAAGTTCACGAAGGACAAGGCCGCGCTGGCAGCACTGATCGCGGAGCGCCAGACGGTGGGCCTCGTCATCGGCCTGCCGCTCAACCTGGACGGCAGCGATTCGCCGCGTACCCAGTCGACCCGCGCCTTTGCCCGCAACCTCGACGACCTGGGCCAGCCGATCCTGCTGTGGGACGAGCGCTGGTCGACGGTCGCGGTGGAGCGCGTGCTGATCGAACAGGACATGAGCCGCGCCAAGCGCGCCGAGGCAGTGGACAAAATGGCCGCCGCGCATATCTTGCAGGCGGCAATCGACGCGCTGGTGAACAGCTGACGCGCACCCGCTCCTGCGCTATGGGGCGCCGAACACAGACAGGATGATAGTAATGGCTTCCCGCAGCAGCAGCTCCGCCCGCGACCTCAGCTGGCTTGTCGCGATCGACGGCGCCGCCGTCCTCGGCAGCTTCGCGCTTGCCTGCATGACCCCGTTCGCAGCGCTCGCGGCCGCTTCGGCGCTCACCCTTTCGCGCCGCGCCGGCATCATGGCGGTGCTGGGCGCATGGCTGCTCAACCAGATCATCGGCTTCGGCTTCCTCGGCTATCCGACCGATCCGATGACGATCCTGCGCGGCGTCGCGATCGCGGTGAGCACGCTCGCCGGCTTCGGCGTCGCCCATGCGGTGCGCGGCTCCACCGGCACGCTGTCGCTCGCGCGCATGATCGCTGCGATCGCCGGTGCGTTCGTCGCCTATGAAGTCGTGACCTACCTCACCGCGATGGTGCTGGGCGGGACGGAGAACTTCACCCCCGCCATCGTGTGGATGCTCGCCCGCAACGACGCGATGTGGTTCACCGGCCTGATGGCGCTCTACCTGGCGCTCACCGCCGGCGCGCCGTCGGTGTTCGGCCGCCGCCCGCAGCTGCGCCTCGCCTGAACCTCCCCCGTTCGCCTCGAGTAGGGATCGAGCTTGTCGAGAGCCCGTATCGAGAGGGGCGGCGTGCGCGACCTCTCGACACGCCGTCTCGACAAGCTCGACGGCTGCTCGAGGCGAACGGAACGGGATACGTCGGTCCAGCCTAGCTGACCTATAACCCTGCACGCCTTGCGCGTGCCCGCCGCGGGGATTAGGCGATCCCCTCGATGCACATTTCCGATCACAGCCCCGCCGCCCAGATCCCCGGGGGCGCGGTGTTTCCGCACCGCCACCTGACCGGCATCGAAGGCCTCCAGCCCCACGAGATTCTGTTCCTGCTCGACGAGGCGGAACAATGGGTGGAGGCGAACCGCAGCCGCGCCCAGAGCGACCGGCGGCTCGACGGCATCACCCAGATCAACGCCTTTTTCGAAAACTCGACCCGCACGCTGCTGTCGTTCGAGATCGCGGGCAAGCGGCTGGGTGCGGACGTCGTCAACATGCACGCCGCGCAATCGAGCGTGAAGAAGGGCGAGACGCTGATCGACACAGCCGTCACGTTGAACGCCATGCGCGCAGACGTGATCGTCATCCGCCATTCCGCTTCCGGAGCCGTCAAGCTGATCGCCGGCAAGGTCGACTGCCCCGTGCTCAACGCCGGCGACGGCTGGCACGAACACCCGACGCAGGCGCTGCTCGACGCGCTCACCATCCGCCGCCGCACCGGCGCGATCGCCCACCGCAAGGTCGTGATCTGCGGCGACATCCTCCACAGCCGCGTCGCACGCTCCAACATCCTGGCGCTCACCACGCTGGCCGCCGAAGTGCGCGTCGTCGCCCCCTCGACGCTGATGCCGGCGGAGATCGAGCGCATGGGCGTGACCCCCTTCACCGACTTCGACGCAGCCCTCGAAGGCGCCGAGGTGGTGATGATGCTCCGCCTCCAGAACGAGCGCATGAACGGCGGCTTCATTCCTTCCACCCGCGAGTATCACATGCGCTACGGCCTCACCTCCGAACGGCTCAAGCGCGCAGCGCCCGGCGCCCTCGTCATGCACCCCGGCCCGATGAACCGCGGCATCGAGATCACCTCCGAGGTCGCCGATGACCTGGAACGCTCGGCCATCACCGAGCAGGTCGAGATGGGCGTCGCCGTCCGCATGGCGTGCCTGGACGTGCTGACCCGGCGCTCGCGCGGCGTGGAGGGCTGGGCATGACCGTCGCCTTCGTCAACGCGACGCTCGTCTGCCCCGCCAACGGCGTCTCCACCGGCACGCTGCTGGTCGAGGGCGATCGCATCTCGGCAGTGGGCGACGTCGCCGTCCCCGAGGGTGCCGAGCGCATCGACGTGCGCGGCAAGCTGCTCGCCCCCGGCATCGTCGACCTGGGCGTGTTCGCGGTCGATCCGGCCGCCTTCCGCGCGGGCGGCATCGTCCGCATCGGCCTGATGCCCGACCAGTCGCCCGTGCTGGACGACCCCGGCATCGTCGAGCGCGCCGCCAAAGCGGGCAAGCCGGACATCTGGATCCACCCGATCGCCGCCGCCACCCGCGGGCTGGAGGGCACCGATCTCGCCGAAATGGCGATCAACGCCGGTGCCGGTGCGCGCGCGGTCGCGACCGGCCGCCGCTGGATCGGCGACTCGGGGGTGATGCGCAAGGTGCTGCGCTATGCCCGCGATTGCGGCCTGACGGTGATCGCCCATGCCGAGGACGGCGGGCTTGCCGGGGGCGCGGTGGCGACCGAAGGCGAGACCGCGAGCCGGCTCGGCCTCCCCGCCGCCCCCTCGATGGCCGAGGCGCTGGCGATCGCGCGCGACCTGATGCTGGTCGAGGAGACCGGCGCCGCGCTCCACTTCCGCCAGGTCACCACCGCCGCCGGCTTCGACCTCGTCCGCCGCGCCAAGGCGCGCGGGCTGCCGGTCACCTGCGGCATCACGCCCGCGCACCTGCTGCTGTCCGACAACACGCTCAACGACTATCGCACCTTTGCCCACCTCTCGCCGCCGCTGCGCTCGGAAAGCGACCGGCAGGCGGCGCTCTCCGCGGTCCGCGACGGGACGGTGGACGTGCTCTGCTCGGGCCACGACCCGCGCGGGCCGGAAGAGAAGCGCCTGCCCTTCACCGATTCGAGCGAAGGCATGGCCGGTGCCGAGACGCTGCTCGCCTTTGGCCTCGGGCTGGTCCGCGACGAGGTGCTCACGCTCGATCGCCTGTTCGCGCTGCTCGCCGTCAACCCGGCGCGCGTGCTCGGCATCGACACGGGCACGCTGGCCGCCGGCAGCCCCGCCGACCTGGTGATCGCGGACGCCGACGCCCCCTGGCTGATCTCGGCCGAGCGCATGGCGGCCAAGGCCGGCAACACGCCGTTCGACGGCCTGCCCGTGCAAGGCAAGGCATTGAAGGTAATGAAGGGCGGCCGGTTCCTGTAAGCGGTCGGCCGGTCAGCGGGCGGCGACCTGCCGCTCGCGAGCGGCCCAGGCGGCCACCCGATCGCCCGCCTCCGCGCGGACGAAGCAGCGTCCGCCCTGCGCGCGCAGCCGCTCGCACAGCGCCACCGCCTCCGACCGGGCGAAGCCGCCGACGGAGAGGCGGTAGAAGCGGTCCTCGCCGACCCGCGCCTCCACGCCAGACGGGGTGAGCCCTGCCAGCGCCCGATAGCGACGCCGCGCCGTCTCCCAAGCGTCTTGCGCCACGGCCGCATCCTCATGCGCGCCGAGCTGCACGTAATAGCGCCCCCGCGCGGGCGCGGCCGCTTCGATCGGCCGCGGCGCCTCCTGCGAAACCGCCACGCGCGCGGCAATCGGCTGCACGATCTCCTGGCGCGGTGCGAAGCGCACGCCACTGGCGGGGGTCGCGGCGGCTTGTTCCACCTCTACCGGCGCGGGCGCCTGCGCCACTGCGACCGGTGCCGCCGCAGCCGGGCGCACCAGCGCGAGCGCCAGCGGCTGCCCCGGATCGGCCACCGCCTCGGTACCCAGCAGCGTCGCCACCTGCTGCGAGGAGGTCGTCGGCTGCACGAACGCCATCCACTCGCGCATCCGCCGCTCGAGTTCGTCACCGGTCAGGTCGACGGCCGCCACGGCACGCGCCTCCGCCCAACGCCCGCCCAGCGCGAGCGCCAGCGCCAGGTTCTGCCGCGCGGTCGCGCTGGCGGCAGCGCCGCGCGCCTCCTCGCCGATCAGCACCGCGCCGCCGATCGGATCGCCCGCCAGCGCCAGCGCCAGCCCGCGATCCGCCGGCCTCAGAACCTCCGCATAGGTGGCAAGCGTTGCCCGCGCCGCGGTCCAGTCGCCGAGCGCCGTCTGTGCAAGCGCCAGGTCGAGCGCCGCGCGCGGCTCCCGCGGATCGAGCGCCAGCGCATCGCCCGCCGCCTGCGCGGCCGAGGCAAAGCGACCCGCCTGCAGATAGGCGTGCGCCAGCAGCGCGCGATGGGCGGGATCGGAAGGCGACAGCGCCACCAGCTGCTCGGCATGTTTCACGGCAGCCCAGCCGCGATGCTCCGCGATCGCGACCTCCGCCTTGTTGACGAGCTTGTCGATCCGCGACGGGCTGCGTGCGCCTGCGGCGTCGCTCGCCGCGGCCGGGTCGCCGGAGCCGCTGGTGCTGCATCCGGCTCCCAGCAACAGGGCAGTCGCACCCACGGAAAACAGGGCACGGCTCCTCAGCATTCCACCCCTGCCCCAGCCGCCTGCACGTCGCCCATTCCCGATCCCTTGATTGCGCGCGCAACCTGTCCCGTTTCCGGATAAGATTGGGTTAATGGAGGCGGCACGAGCATGCCCGCACGCGCACGCACGGAAGGCCCCTGAGGGTGGCGCCCGGGTGCACGCCGCGATAAGCGGGCAGCGACGCGGAAGGATGAAGACCATGCGAGCCAAGCTTTTTCTCGGGACCGCAGCCCTGCTGCTGCTCGGCCAGCCGGCATTTGCCGACGTCAAGGACGGGGTGGACGCCTGGACCCGCGGCGACTTCGCCCGGGCGGTGAAGGAATGGCGCGGCCCAGCGCTGAAGGGCGATCCGGATGCCCAGTTCAACCTGGCCCAGGCCTATAAGCTCGGCCGCGGTGTGCCCGCCGATCTCGCCCAGGCGGAGCAATGGTATGCCAAGGCAGCCGCCCAGGGCCATCCGCAGGCGGTGACCAATTATGGCCTGGCGCTGTTCCAGAACGGCCGCCGCCAGGAAGCGGTCAAGTGGCTCGAACAATCCGCCGCCCGCGGCGAGGCGCGTGCGCAGTTCGTGCTCGGCACCATGTTGTTCAACGGCGACGCCGTGTCGAAGGACTGGGTCCGCGCCTATGCGCTGATGACCCGCGCCTCCAGTTCGGGACTGCCGCAGGCGTCGCAGACGTTGGCGCAGATGGACAAGTACGTCTCGCTCCAGGATCGCCAGCGCGGCCTGGAGATGGCCCGCACCCTCGAGGCGCAGGCGGCACGCGCCCCGGTGACCGCCACCGCGGTCGCCGCGGCGGCCCCGGCCGCAGCCGTCACGCCTGCGCGCACCGCACCGGCGGCGTCCGCTCCGGCCGCACCCGTTCGGACCGCACCCGCGCCGGTACGCACCGCACCGGCCCCTGCCCCGGTGCGCGCGGCACCGGTGGCGCCGGCCGCGGCTCGCCTTGCGCTAGCGTCAGCGGAGCCCAGCCCTCGTCAGCGCTTCACCGGGAGGCAGGACTTGACCGCGGAGCAGGCGCGCGTGGCCTCTGCGC
>NZ_JAKRNR010000051.1:0-12293 GCF_022346685.1 Sphingomonas sp. ACRSK
GCGGGCGATTTTACATTGGAGGATCTGGGCTTCATCTTCGTTCCTTCGTCACTACGACGAAGCCCAGATCCTCCTTAAATCACAACCTCAAATCTGTGCCATTGGTGCTGACGGCGGACACCCGGAGGCCATATCGGCACGGTCGATCGAGCATGACGTGATCGTCTCGCCACCGCGACAATACGCCTGATCGCTGACGGGCTTTGCGCACGGTCACGCGGCGCGCAGTCGTTCTTTACGGTACGGCACCCCGTCGAGCAGCGCCTGTCCCGGCGCCTTCGGCGTGCCGTCACCATTCACGTACATATAAAGCGTCGTGGTCGTCATGCCGAGGCGGCGCGCGACGTCGGCAGCGACCGCGTTGCGATCGGACATCGCGGCCATAGCCATCGCAAGGGTGGCCTTGTCCATCTTGCGCGGACGACCGCCCATCCGTCCCCGCGCGCGTGCCGCGGCAAGTCCTGCCTGCGTCCGCTCGGCGATGAGCTCGCGCTCGAATTCGGCGAACGCTGCGAAGATGCCGAAGGCGAGGCGGCCGTTGGCGGTCGTGGTGTCGATCTGCGCGCCGGCACCCGCCAGCACCTTCAGCCCGATCCCGCGTTCCCGCAGCGCCTCGGCCGTGATGACCAGATGTCTGAGGTCGCGCCCCAAACGATCGAGCTTCCAGAGGACCAGGGTGTTGCCGGGCTGCAGTGCCTTCAGGCACGCCGTCAGGCCGGGGCGAGCGTCGTGCCGACCCGAAGCAAGGTCTTCGTAGATGCGCGAGGGGTCGACGCCTGCGGCGAGCAGCGCGTTCCGCTGCGGAGCCAGCGTTTGCGATCCGTCAGCCTTGGACACCCTCACATAACCAATGAGCATCATTTCCCCGCTAGAAAAGATGCTTGGCACCCTGCAATGTTCCGGTGGTTTCCGCAACGGGTTTTTCGATTGCCAGGGTGCATCGATGAGGCAAAATCGCCGATCACCAGAAAACCGGTCGTTTTTTTGGCGTCCGAACACACCAAAGTGTAGCGTTCGCCCATGTCGATCGGTTCGTGGTTGGGGAAAGGCCGATCGGTAACAGATTCCGAAAATGGCCCTCTTTGCCGCTTGGCGAGACGCGCCATACCCGGGCCGTCTTGCTGACCGTTCCAAAGCGGAAAAAGCACATTTCGCCGTTCAGGCGATAGATTTGGTACGGCAGCTGTTTGGGCGAGCGGATCGACCAGCCAAATTACTTTATACGAGCGGTGATTTGCCGATTACTGCGGTGAGGAGGGTTAATGCTCTTGCACAATGACGAGATACAAGATGTCGACGTGTGCGGCCGCGGTCCGATGCGAATGCACTTATTCCGACCCGCTGGCTTGGGACGCTACTCAGGCGTCCTGATGTTTTCCGAGATTTACCAAGTCACCGCACCTATCCGCCGGTTGGAGGTCACCTTGCTTATCGTGCGGCGCTTGACCCAAGGGCGTCCGCAGTCGCCTGCTTTTATCCGACCAACATTCATTCCGGAACTTTAGGCGAAAGGCGGTCAGACGACAGCCTTGCGCGCATGGTGGATTTGGAAAGCCGAGACCCTGTTCGTCTGGGGGGGGCAAGACCCGCATCTTTCCTACGCCGGCAGGGAAGTGATCCGTGCGCGGCTGGAAGAAGTCGGCGCGCTTTATGAGTGGCACGAAGTCAATGCACAGCACGCGTTCCTTCGTGACGAAGGTCCGCGCTATGATCCCGCGCTTTTTATTCAAGCTATGGCGTTGACCCTTGCTTTATTCCGCCGGGCACTCGCGTGACGTTGACGCGGAGGAACAAAGTAGGGCCAGCACATCAAAAGATCAGTAGCGTATCGATACGTCACTCACTCTCACGCTGCCGCCTGCGGCGTTGAGATGAAGCTCGGTCGAGTTCAAGGGCGCTGTGATCAGTTCCGACAGCGTTGCCGCCCCTCCGTTGACAAACACCTCGATAGAGCCCGCATCGACGAACAAGCTAATTACGGCGGTGCCGCTCGCGAAGTCGCAAGTCGCAGTCCGGTTCTTCCGCCAAGCATCGACATTGGGTGCATCCGGACCGCTCGTATCGCGTTTGACGAAGACGATGTTATCACGAAGCTGAAAACCGACTTGCGTGAAGTACCCTGCGCCGCCGCGCACCGAAAGCCACAGCCCGGTCGGCCAACTGTTTCCTACGCGCGTCAAGGTGAGGTCGATGCGGCTGGCGACTACGCCTGCGTCAGAGGGCCACGCATAATCTGTTCCCTCTGCGACAACTTGGGCGGCTCCGACGATTGTACGGGTGAACGCCTTATTCTGTTCGGCGAGCGGCGTGCTCCACAATCGGGTGATGCCACCCACCCGACGGAGCCGTAGTTGTCGGACGATGCTGAGCTGCCCGCGATATCCGGCACTCGCGGGGAGCTGATTGGCATAGTCCCAATTGCTCATCCACCCGATTGTGTAGGCGCGTGCGAGCGGATCTGCGGCACGAGGGTCCGCCCAGACGACGGCAGCATAAAAGTCGGCTCCGCTGTCGAGCCACTGCCCCGAAGTCGTGTCGGCCTTGAAGGTCGTCCCATCGAAATCGCCTACCCAGTAGTAGGTGCCCACGGTGAAGCCTTGGGCGGTGCCGTTGCCGCCGACGAGCAGCACCCACTTGTCCGAGCTCGTCGCGTCATTCTCGTCGTACACGTGAAGCCGAAAGAGGTGTGAGCATTCCATGATGCCGCCGACCAAGCTCGACAGGAAGCCGCTAGCATAGCTCCAATTCTTCAAGTCGGGCGAGGTGTAGATACCGATCTTGCCCTCTTCCGAAAGAGTGAGCACCCAACGGCGGGTAGGTGCGTGCCAGAAGACCGTCGGGTCGCGGAATGGCTTGTTGCCCGGGTGATTGGGCAGGACGATCGCGTGAAAGGCAAAGGTTGCGCCTTCATCCAGCGAATACCACAAGGCGCAGGATTGGTTCTGCCCGGCGGCATTGTCCGCCGGCATGGTGGCGAGCGCGATGATGGCGCCGGCGCCGAAACCGGCGGTGTTGTTCGTGTCGCGCACGGTGCTGCCCGTCCAGATGTCGCCGAACGCGTTCGTGTTGCGCGGGATCGCCACCCCCCGGTCCTGCCAAGTGACCAGGTCCGTCGAGGTCCAGCGCCGCCACGACGTGCCGCCCTGCGGATAGGTGGGGTTGTAGAGCGCCCATAATGTCCACCCGTCCGTTGTCCGGATCGGACGCTGCGGATCGTTGATCCAGCTGCCGTTTGGAGCAGCTATATGGTATCTCGAGCGCAAGTCCGCTGTGGCTGTGGCTGTGGCTGTGGCTGTGGCTGTGGGGGACGGCGTTGGTATCGGCGTAGGGGGCGCGCTGCCGGTCGGCGCGGCCATGGTCTCTTCGTCTCCACAACCCGCTAGCGGGAAGAACAGCATCGTGCTGCCGAGCAGGCGTAGCGTTGATCGGCGCGAATAAGGCTTTGCGTCCTCCATCATACTCTCCATGATTTTTATGTATAAAAATGCCGCGCCTCGTTGGGCGCGGCATGGAGGGTCGTCACATTTTGAAACGAAGACCCAGGCTGAAGTACCGACCTTCAACGCGAAGGTCGCGACCAAAATACTGGGTTTCGTTGTAATAACGGTAGTTCTTGAACGGCCGGGCCAGGATATTACTTACATTTGCAACGACCGAGATGTTTTTGAATGGATCAAAGCTAGCGGAGAAATCCAACCGCGAAATGGGACGCACTAGCTCGCCCGCATATTGCTCTTCGTTAATATTACGATTGTAGCTCGACACCGAACCCGACCGATAATTGTACGAGATTCGAGCAGAGACACCACCTTTCTCGTAGAAGCCGGTCAGGTTGTAAGCCCATTTTGACAGGCCAGTGATCTGCACCTGCCGATCGCCTTCGCCCAGAGCCTGCGGAAGCTGGTTGGTGCCGTCCAGATAGGTCGCGTTGGCCTGTACGCCGAAGCCGGACAGGAAACCGGGAAGGAAATCGAAGAAGGTCTGCGCGGAAACCTCGATGCCCTTGATCCGACCGTCGCCGGCATTCTCCGGCCGGTTCAGCTGGACGCGCCCGTAGATCGGATCGTTAACGACCTGCGTGTAATAGCCGATAAACCCGTTTAGGTCGCGGTAGAAGGCCGCGACCGAGGCCGAGCCGTTCTTAGAAAAATACCATTCCAGCGTAGCGTCGTAATTCTTCGACGTGAGCGGGCTCAGGTTCGGGTTTCCGCCCGACCCGCTGGCGTCGAACTGCGGCGGCGTGCCGTCAGGGCCAGGGCTATTACGGGTGATGTTTAACGACGGGTTGAGCTGCCCGAAGCCTGGCCGCGTGCGCGTCTGGGTATAGCCCAGCCGCATCTGCCACTGCGGCGAAAAGCGCGCGCGCAGACCGAAGGAGGGCAGCACATCGACGTAATTTTGCTTTACCGTCTGCGGCAGGATCGCGACGGTGCCATCGCTCGCCTGCACCCGGCTGAAACCACTATAGTTGCCGTCAGTGTTGACGATGCGAGCGCCAACAGTTCCGTCAATCCGAACCCCACCTAAGTCGAAGTCGTACTTCCCCTGACCATAGAAGGCGTAGGACGCCTCGCTGGCCGTAAACCCGCCCAGCGGATCATAGGGGATCTCGGCGGCTGCGAACTTCGCGACCGCGTCCCGGATACCTCCATCGTTGGGGAACAGCACCGTTAAACGCTGGACCGACTGATAGGCAAGTTGCCGCAGGGCCTCGCCGTTGTCGCGGATCGCTTCGCGGTTTGGCGCCAGCCAGTTCTGGAAGCGCTGCGGATCGTTCCGGAAACCGTCGGTGATCAGCTCCAAGTCGCCCGTCGGCAGGCTACCGAGCGGCAGGTTGAGGCCGGGCGTATAGGCATAGCGGTTGTTGTTCTGCGACGAGGCATTGCGGTCGCTGGCGCGCAGACCAAACTGGAGGCTGGGCAGCCAGCTCCAGTCGGTCTCAAGGTTAAGGTCGAGCCGACCCTGAACACCATCGCCCTTGGTTACAAAGGCGCGCTGGTAGTAGCCTCGCCAGATATAGTTGGCTGGATCGTTGATGGCGTAGTTGCCGAGGTCGAACACGGCGGAGCCGCGAGCGTCCCAGTCGACGTTGATGGTCGGCGCACTCGCTAGCTGGGCGTCAACGCTGTACTCCGATGCCTGGTACTTGCTGTTCGTGTAGGCAAAGTCGCCCGACAGGGTGGCGCGTCCCGTGCTCCACTTGAAACCAAGAGCACCTTGATACGTGTCAGTGCGGTCGTCCTGGGTAGAACGATAGAACTCGGGCACGTAGCCGCCAGTCTTTGTGAAGCTGGCCGCTTTGTTAGGTTCACCGGGTACCAGCACCACGTTGCTGATCGTCGGAGGAACGCCGTTGGCATCGCGTCGCTCAAAGTTGACATTGAACGCGTCGCGCAAAACTTTTCCGCGATACGCCTGCCATAGTCCTTCGGCGTAGACTTCAAGGTTTGAAGATGGGCGCCATTGGATAGTGCCATTCACAGCCGGACGGTGCCGCACACCTTTCTCGTAGAAGTTGCCGGCGTTCGCAGGGAACGCAAAATTGCCGACACCCGGCGTGGTGACGCGAATGTCGTCGGAGGGGTCGTCCACGCCGAAGCCCTGCGGCGTGATGACCGCGCCATCGGCATAGCGATCAGCATTGCGGTAGGTCGTTCGAACGTAACTGACGTTTACCAGCGCGCCGATCTCCCCGATCGGGGTGTCCCATCGCTTGGTGACAAGCAGGTTGCCGGACGGATCGAACGCCTTTGACTGGTCATTGTAGGAGCCGCGGATCTCGCCCGCAATTTCGGTGTCCTTGACGTCGAAGGGGCGACGAGAGCGGAGGTTCACCAAACCGGCAAGTCCGGGCTCGATCAGGTCGGACGTGCCCGACTTGTAGACCTCGATCCCTGCAGCTACGCCCGCTGGAAAATCCTGAAGGTGAAGCACGCGGTCCTCGGCCGAGAAAAACTCCCGGCCGTTGAACGTCGTGGCGACGTCGGGGAGACCGCGGACCAGGATAACGCCGGCTTCGTCGTTGTATCGTTGTACGGTCACGCCGGTCACACGCGCGATTGCCTCGGCGGCGTTGTTGTCAGGAAGCTTCCCGATATCGTCCGAGACGATGGCGTCGACGATGGAATCCGAGTTCCGCTTGATCTCCTGGGCAGAGCCGAGCGCCGCGCGATAGCCGGTGACGACAATGTCGTTTGTGCTGCTGTTCTCGGGAGCCGCTTCCGCCTGCTGTTGTGCCTCGCTCGTCGGCCCTTCGGGGCTAGGGTCTGTATTCGCGGGCGACTGTGTCGCCCCGGTCTGGTTGGTTGCGGGCGAGACATCCGCCTGTGCGTAAGCTGGTGTAATACCGATCAACGGAACCAGAGCGGTCGATGTCAGCAAGGCGAGCAAAGTCTTCGGCATAAATCCCCTCGTTCATTCCGTTATGTTTTTCGATGCTGGTGATCGGCCAGGATGGCCGGTGTCTCAGCTCGGCGCGACGTCCACGATCCGCGGGGCAGGGGGTGGAGCGGCCGGTCCTTTAGTCATCGCCGCGCCCATGCCTGCCATGGGCCATGTTAGCAGCTTCACACTCGCTGGGCCGCCGCGCGCGGACGCGCTCCAGCGCAGCGGGCCTCCGCCGCGGAAGAAGCGGTCGGTAATGGTACGGGTGCCGTCGCCGACGAACACCTCCACGATCGACTCGTCGGCCAGGATGCGCAGCCGCACCTTGCGGCTTTTCAGGTCGACCGGCGCGACGTGCCGATTGGGGAAGCCGTCGTGGAAGTGGAGGCCCGAGCGGGTACGATCGACGAACACCTCGTCCACACTCGGGTTGACGCCGATCAACGTTTGATAACCCTGGCCGTCGGTGATCGCGAAGGTGACCTGTTCCGCGCGCCCGGCATCAATGTCGGCGACAAGATCGACCGAGCCACCCGCGATCGGCAGTTCGGTTGGCGCATCGGTCAACGATGCGGAAAAGGATCGCGCCTCGCCGCGCAGGGTGTCAACCTCGCGCACTGGTGCCTGCGCAATGCGATAGGTGCCGTCGGTTTTTAGCAGTGACACCGTCCGCGGTACCGTCATCAACCCTCGCGAAGGCCAGGTCGGGATAGCCTCGGCGTAACGCCAGTCGTTCGCCCAACCGATCCAAATCCGGCGCGGGTCGCTCCTCGGAAGATCGTTCCACGATACGGCGGCATAGAAGTCTGCGCCGTAATCCATCCAGCGCGGCTCGGAGCCCCAACCCGGCATGGGCGTAAACCGGTAGCCGTCGAAGTCGCCGACGAAATACTGCCCTCCCGAGCCGCCACCGACGCCGTTGTCACCAAGGTTGATCCCGAGAACCCAACGGCGTTCGCCTGGCGCCCCGCCCTCGACGGGAAGCTCGAACAGGTCGGGACATTCCCAGTTCTTGCCACGTCCGCCGGCCGGCCCGAAGCTGCTGGCAAACGTCCACTGTTTCAGATCGGGAGACGTGAAGATGACGGCGCGGTTTTCCAGCGCCATAACCGCGACCATGACCCAGCGCTTTGTCGCGGCATGCCAGAACACCTTGGGATCGCGAAATTCGGGTGAACCGACGCTCAGTACCTCGCCATGCACCGTCCAAGTGCGGCCCTTGTCGTTGCTGTAGGCGAGATATTGCGACTGCAACTTCGCCTTGGGATTGTGGCCGGTATAGATCGCAATCATTGGCGGCTTGCCGTTCCGGCCGAAACCGCTGCTGTTTGTCCAATCGACCACGGCGCTGCCCGAAAACGCCATCACGTCCGCTGTCTCGGGAATGGCGATCGGCAGTTCCTGCCAGTGAACCAGGTCGCGGCTGACCGCGTGCCCCCAGTTCATGTGCCCCCATCGATCCCCGTGCGGGTTGTACTGGAAGAACAGGTGGTACTCGCCGTCATAATAGACGAGCCCGTTGGGATCGTTCATCCAGTTGCGCGCCGGCGCGAAATGGTAGATTGGGCGTGGATCCGCGCGTTGTGCCGATGCAGCGGGCGAGAGCAGCGCCGACGCCGTGAGAGCGATGATGGCAAACCGTTTCATGCTGCGTCCCTCCGCAGATCCATGTCCTCGAGTGCAATGCCATTGGTTTCGGGCATCACGCGCCACGTCCAGATGAACTGAAGCAGCATCATCGCGCCGAAAAAGGCGAACACCCAGCCGCCCACGGAGCCCGCCACAACGGGGAACAACCACGTGATCGCCGCAGCCATGACCCAGTGCGTGGTGGATCCCAGTGCCTGTCCCTTGCCGCGCACCGCGCTGGGAAACACCTCCGAAATGAACACCCAGATCACAGCACCCTGGCTAATCGCGAAGGCTGCGATGAAGCCGAGCAGGCCGATCAGGATCAGGGTGCCGTCCGGCGACGCGCGCTCGAGCTGCCACCCGACCAGCAGCAGCGCAACACCGCAGACTACCGACCCGACATAGAGGAGCGGTTTGCGGCCGAACCGGTCGATGAAGAAGAACGCCAGAACGGTGAAAAGCAGATTGGTACCGCCGACCGCGACTGACTGTAGCAGGGCGGATTCGGCGCCGGCCCCTGCCAACTCGAAGATGCGTGGCGCATAGTAGAGCAGCGCGTTGATGCCCGAAAGCTGATTAAACATCGCGATGGCGATCGCGCAGGCGACGGGCACCGAATGCGCGGCCTGAAACAATCTGGGTGAGCCGTGCGCCATCTCGCGCCGTTCAGCCATCTCGATCCGGTCGAGTTCGGCGGCAGGGTGGAGAAAACCGAGCCGCCGCATGGTCGAGATCGCCTTCTCGCGCGCGCCTTTGATCGCAAGCCAGCGCGGGCTTTCCGGAAGTGTCAGAGTGACGAATAGGTAGAGTATCGAGGGCACGGCGACGATGCCGAACATCCACCGCCACGCGCGTTCTGGTGGGAGTGCCTGGGCAATGATGTAATTCGACAGGAACGCGATCAGGATGCCGAGCACGATGTTGAGCTGGTTCATCGCTACCAGCCGCCCGCGGAAGCACGCGGGCGCTACCTCCGCGATGTAGATAGGCGTAACGACCGATGCCGCGCCGATCGCGAGGCCGCCGAGAAAGCGGAACGCGATCAGCACCGCCCAACCTGGAGCCACGGCCGTTCCGATCGACGACACGACATACGCCATGGCTACGGACAGCATCACGGCCCGCCGACCGTACCGGTCAGCCGGAGCCCCGGCGATGAGCGATCCGATCACGGTCCCGATCAACGCGGATGACACGGTAAAGCCGAGCGACGCATCGGTCAGGGAGAAATGGGCTTGAAGTGCCTGCGTCGCGCCGGAAATGACCGCCGTATCGAACCCGAACAGGAGGCCACCCAGCGCGGCGCCGGCCGCGCTCAGCACGATCGCGGCAGTTACCTGTGCGTCGGCCGGGTCTCCCGCCTCCTGCTTCGGCAATGGGCTATGCATTGATGGTCTCCGGCCTGGCCTGAAGGTCGCCACGGGATGTCACTGTCCAGTGCATGGGCCATTGCCGGGTGGCGGTCCGGTAGGCGAGTGCCAAGGCACCCGTCAGCCCGGCGGAGGGACCAGCGGAGGGTGCGACGACGTACTCGTCCATGTCGAGGTTGCGCATGCTGGCGTCGTAGCCGGCAAGCTTCGCAAGCAGCGAGCGGCGGACCCGGCCGTACATGGCCGGGTTCTGCATTACGCCCCCGCCAAGGATGATGCGGTCAGGTCTAACGGTGTAGGTCAGGGTTGCGCACAGACCGGCAAGGTAGTCGGCCTCGATGTCCCAACCGGGATGGTCGGGCGACAGCGTCTCGGCAGGCTGACCCCAGCGCGCCTTCATTGCAGGTCCACTGGCAAGACCCTCAAGGCAGTCGCCATGATAGGGGCAGGTGCCTGCGAAGCTTTCGTCCCCCGGGGCGCGAGGGAGACGGATGTGTCCGGTTTCGGGGTGGTTCGCGCCGCCATGCGGCGCACCGTTCACCAGTAACCCGACGCCGATGCCGGTCCCGACCGTCACGTAGCAGAAGGTATCAAGTCCTTGCCCGCTGCCGAACAGCCTTTCGCCTACAGCGGCCGCATTGACGTCCGTATCGAGCGACATCGGTGCGCTAATCGTACGCCGGAGATGGCCAAGCAGGTCGACGTCCTGCCATCCTGGCTTAGGCGTGGAAGTGATCGCGCCATAGTCGGAAGCGACTGGGTTCAACGACAAGGGGCCGAAGCTGCCGACCGCCAATGCGGCAAGTGGTCCGCGCTCGTCGGTGACGGCATCGAAGAACGCGCTCGCAGAGCCGAGCGTCTCAGCTGGTGTCGTCGTCGGTATCCGAATTTCGTCGAGGACTGTCCCGTCGTGATCTGCAACCGCGCACAGAACCTTCGTCCCGCCAGCCTCTATACCACCTAATAGAATGTCGTCGTGCATTCACAGTCCCGCGACAAGAAAAGGCTGGCGGCGGGATCGTCGATCAACCACCGCCAGCAGGGGGGAGCCAGATTACCAGCTCGCAGGAAACAACGGGACAGCGGCGCAGCCCCGACGAGAGGTCTGCGAAATTAGGTGCAAAGCAGGTGAAGCCATTTTCATTACATCTCTCCCTTGTGCGCGTCGCGCCTTCGCGATCACGGCACTAAATCTACTCCTGTGATTTAGTGAGTCAAGCGATCAAATTGATCGACGAAGCTGGCTGCTCGTATACGGCTTTAAGCCTCAGGAGAGCGCTTGAAGAGCGCGCCAAGGTCAGGTGTGAAACTGGCGTGGAATGGAAGGAGTCCCGCACCGACCGCAGCAACGGGCTGTCCGAGCGTTCCGCGGCGGATTGAGGGCAGGAAAAAGTCGGGAGGCACATCGCGGCTTAGACGGCGCTTCAACGCAATCTCAACCAGCTGGACTATTTCTGTTGAGGCTCCATCGATCAAAACCGCTTCCAGATCCAAGAGGCTGTTGGCGCCGATTACGGCGAAACCGAGAGCGTCTGCGCATCGATCTGCCCAAGCGGTCATGGCCTCCGATCCAGGGTTCGGTTCCAAAGAATAAAGTGAGGCATGGTGGATGAGGGAATCGCTCCCGCCTCGTGCGCATACCGGCATCGACGCGAGTGCTCCGGCATTACCATGGCGGCCTTGTATCAAGCGGCCGCCAAGCACCAACCCGCCCCCCACGAAAGTTCCAAGATTGACGTATAGAAAGTCTTGAAGATCGATACCAGCTCCGCAAAGCAGCTGCGCGAGTGCTGCTGCATTGCCGTCGTTCTCGAAGAATAATGGCCAGGGAATACCTGCACTAAGTCGATCAGCAACGTCCTCGTGTCGCCATTCGCTTGCCTGATCTTCCGAAATCTCCAGTTCGTCACGCCATTCTCCGAGGAACCAAGGCATGGCGATGCCCACACCCATCAGGCTCTCAGCAGCTGGTATCGGCAGGACAGACAATTCTTCGCTCAGAAAGCGATTGGTCTCCTCGACCACGATGTCGATCGTCGGAAAGGCGCTCGGCACTTGCCGCATCGCCTTCCTTTGCCCGTCAAAGTCGAGCAGCACGAGAGTCAGGCCGGCTCGCCCCACCTCCACCCCGACGGTATAACCTCGCTCGCCGTTGATCCGATAAACAATGGCTGGCTGACCCATCCCACCTGTACGGCGACCAGCCTGCACGAGGAAACCGTCCTCCTCTAGTTGGTCGACGATTCTTACGACGGCTTGAGGTGACAGCGCAGTTAACCTCGCAAGTTCGGCCTTCGAAGCGCCGACGGATCGGCGTACGGCCGAGAGGATGAGGCGCTCATTGTAGCGCCGCATTCCGCTCGCGTTGGTTCCTCTGCGAGCGCTGTGCATGCGAGCCGTGCTTCCCTTCAATTTTTAAGGCTTGCATATGCAATAGCTTGCGTAGGCACCAGCCTGCCGATTGCGCTTGGGTGCATGCCAACCCGCCTTTGTCCCACCTTACCTCTGCCATTCGGGGCCACGTACGTACCCAACAAAATTGCTCGTTTGCGTTGGCAAGACCAAAATGGCGGATCTGAGCAGCCCCCATCGGGTGGTCCGGATTGTTAGTTAGTGCATTGTCGTCTCCGCCGCCATTGCCGGTCGGAGGTGGAGCGAAGCGGAGCCGGAGACCGGCAATGGCGGTGTCGCCGCTTCCGGAGCCGGTGGTCGGTAGCCGAGGCTGCTGTGCGGCCGGACGGTGTTGTAGTGGCGCCGCCAAGCCTCGATCAGGACCTTGGCCTCGGCGAGGCTGTAGAAGATTTCGCCATTTAGGAGCTCGTCTCGCAGGGAGCCGTTGAAGCTTTCGTTGTAGCCGTTCTCCCATGGTGAGCCCGGTGCGATGTAGAGCGTCTTCACGCCGATCTG